>DAHUYV010000086.1 GCA_027306885.1 Candidatus Dormiibacterota bacterium | reverse complement strand
GCCGACGGGAGGATCGGTGAGCCCCGGGAGATCGTGAGCCACTTTCACTTCCCGGTCAAGGCCGCAACGAACATCCGCTGGCAGCAGGAGCTGGCGGGAGGGGCGCTCAACGACGTCGGCTGCTACCCCCTCCATCTCGCCTCCTTGGTCTTCCAGGTCCCCCCTGAGAGGGCGTTTCCGGTGCAGGTGCTGAGCCGCGGCGGGGTCGACTCTGAGATCCAGGGGCTGTTGGTCTACCCCGGCGGGCGCCGGCTGATGTTCAGCGCCGGGCTGTCCCGACCCCGGGACACCACAACTCGGATCATCGGAAGCGAAGGGGACCTGGCGATCTCCGATCCCTTCCACCCGGGGAGGGCCGACAGCGTCGTGCTCCGCCGCGGCCGAGAGACGCAGGAGATGTGTCTCATGGGGGACGAGCCGACGTTCACGCCCCTGGTCCGCCACATTCACGCCGTGATCGCGGGTAGCGAGCAGCCGCGGCATCTGGCGGAGTCCGACGCCCGCCTGACCGCCGCGGCGCTTGATCTGGTCCGGCGGGAGGCTTTGGCGGTCTAGATGGAAGCGAAGGGATCGCCGGCGGAGTTCGGGATCCGGGGGAAGCGGGCCCTCGTGACCGGGGCCAGCCGGGGCATCGGCCTGGCGGTGGCCAAAGAGCTGGTGCGACAGGGTTGCTCGGTGGCCATTGGGGCCCGGGGAGCCGACCAGCTGGAGGTGGCGGCCGCCGAGCTTGCGGAGTCCGGCGGGACGGTCTTCAGCGCGGTCGTGGACGTGACATCCGCCAAGGGCCTTGCGGAGTTCGCCGGCGCCGCCGCAACGGCGCTGGGCGGCCTCGACTACCTGGTGGCCAACGCCGGGGGATCGGTGGGCGGCGACCTCGACGGCTCGACCCACTCGGACTGGATGGACACGTTCAACTTGAACGTCGCCCATGCGGCCAACGTGCTGCGCTCTGGGCGGCGCTACCTGCGGGACTCCCCTGCCCCCGCCACGGTCCTCGTCTCATCGATCTCCGGATCCAAACCCGCCCCGCACGCCCAGTACGGTGCGAGCAAGGCTGCCCTGATCTACCTCGCCTCCGCCCTGGCGAGGGAGCTTGCCCCGGACGGGATCAGGGTCAACTCCGTCAGCCCGGGTTCGATCCTCTTCCCGGGCGGCGGTTGGGATCGATTCCGCCAGCGCGAACCCGAGCAGTTCCAGGCCTTCCTCGACCGGGACCTACCCGCCGGGCGCCTCGGGACCGCCGAGGAGGTCGCCGCGGTCATCGCCTTCATCCTGTCGCCCCTCGCCTCATGGGTGAACGGCGCCGACATCCCCGTGGATGGCGCCCAGGGCCGGCCCGGCGCCTCCGGCTGGTAGGTGGGAAGGCGCCGTGCACTCAGCTGAGGCCCCTTGCGCCGATGGCAAAGCAGGTTGCCAGCGGCAGAGCGCCGACTTCGGGACGTTGGGCCCGACCTCAACCAAATCTCCGGCGCACGTCCGGGAGACGGCCCTGGGGTCCGCCGCCAGGGGAGCCGGCCGCGTCGAGGGCCCCAGCGGCGCTCCGATGAACCAGCTCTCCGCGGCGCTCGTCGCCCGGTTGGACGCCAACCACCTCTGCCACCTGTCCCGGCCCAGCCCTCATCCCCACGGCGCACCGCCCCCGAACCCCGGCCCGGACCTCACTCCAGAGTTCTGGGGGTTGACGTCATAACCCGCCCTTCCTTGCCGGCTGGCAGGGGGCGGGCCCGCGAAGTGCGGTCCCGCCCCCACGTGGCCGGGGCCTTTGGGCCCCGGCCACCGGCCGGTTTCGAGGTTCGATGACCGGGCCCTTGAGGGCGGGCTCCACCGGCCCCTCGGAGGGTCTAGGTGATCACCGCCAGAACCCGATCCAGCCTCAAGGTGCCGAGCCAGGCCGCCTCGCCCGGACCGCGGGGGCAGGGCCGCGGTGACCGGTCGCGTCCTTTGGCGCCCGGCCCGGAACCACTTGGGTTTCTCTGGCGTTTCGGTGGTGGTGTTCCGCTTGCCGCCCGTCCACCTCGGGGGCCGGGGCCGGGCCGTCCTTCGTCCCCGCGCCCATCCCGCCCCCTTTGATGCCGGGTGCGGGCTCGAGAAATGGAGATGATGACGCTGCCAGACAGACTTGCCCGCCGGCGGCCCGGCTCGGGCCGGGCCCTCGCCTTGACAAGCCGGCCGGCGCGCGAACAAGATGACGGCCACGATGGCTGAAGAAGAGCCGCCGAGTTCGGTGCTGGCGGCCGTTCCCCACCGCAGCCTGTCTGGCGAGGTCGCCGACCGGCTGCGGGAGGCGATAGTGACCGGGGCGCTACACCCCGGCGAGCACCTTCGCGAGACCGAGATCTCGGCGGCGCTCCAGGTGAGCCGAAGCCCGGTCCGGGACGCCTTCGCGCAGCTCGGGCACGAGGGGCTGGTGACCCTCCGCAGCCACCGCGGCGCGGTGGTGGTGGGGATGACCGCTCGGGACGTCGAGGAGGTCTACACGCTCCGGGCAAGCCTGGAGGGACTGGCAGTCAGGCTGGCGATCGCCCGGGCCTCCACGGACGACCTCGGGCGGATGAGGGCGCTGGCAGAGCGGATGCCCGCCAGCGCCTCCGCCATCAGTCCCCGCGAGTACGCGGAGCTGGACGTGAGCTTCCACGACCTCATATATCAGGCGGCCCGCCACGAGCGGCTGTATGCCTGCTGGGCGATGCTGCGCTCGCACATCTTCCGCTTCCTTCTGGCCCGCAACCTGGTCAACGCCGACTTCGCCCAGGTCGCCAAGACCGAGCACTCGGAGCTGGTGGAGTTCATCGCCGCCGGCGACGTCGACCGGGCGCTGGAGCTGATCACAACCCACCTGAAAGAGGCGTACGAGCGGCTGATCGCCGGATACGTGGACTCGGGCAAGGGGATCGCCGTCGCCCTCGGGGCGATGAACGGAAGATCGGCCCTTGGGGCGATGCCTCCCGGCGAGCCCTCAGTGCCTCTGCAGGAGCCGGCCGGCTCTTAGCGCCCCTCCCGGCGGTGCCGGGGCGGCTGGGCCCCTGGCCGCCGGCCCGGGGGAGCCGAGGAGCCGCCGTCCGGCCGCCACCGGCCCTCGGCGCGGTCGGTCGGTCTCGGAACCCCCGCTGAGACTAGGGGAATTCCCCTAGTGGTCCCGGGGAAAATGCCCGTCCCGGGGCCGAGTGGCTTCGATACCATGGTCGTGTGAAGTTTGCTGTTCCCATGGAGGGCGCCGACGGGGAGCAGCGAATCCCCGTCAGCCCCGATTCCATCCCCCGCCTCAAGGCTCTTGGCATCGACGTCTGGGTGCAGAGTGGGGCGGGTCAGGCGGCCGGTTTCAGTGATGAGCAGCTGCGCGCCGCCGGTGCGGAGGTGGCCGCCGACCTCCCCACCTGCCTGAAGGGTGCGGAGATGGTGTGCAAGGTCCAGCCGCCGACCGTCGACGAGGCCGCGGCGCTTCCCGAGGGTTGCGCCCTGATCAGCTACCTGCCCACCTCCACCGACCGCGCCGTCGTGCAGAAGCTGGTCCAGCGGCGGGTGACCGCGTTCAGCTTCGAGCTGGTGCCCCGCATCAGCCGGGCCCAGGCGATGGACGCGCTCTCCTCGCAGGCCTCTATCGGAGGGTACAAGGCGATCCTGGTGGGGGCCTCACGGCTGCCCAAGATCCTGCCCCTCCAGATGACGGCCGCCGGCACCATCCCCCCGGCGCGGGTGTTGGTGATGGGCGCCGGGGTGGCCGGCCTGCAGGCGATCGCGACCGCTCGCCGGCTCGGCGCCGTGGTCGAGGCGACGGACGTAAGGGCCGCCGCCCGGGAGGAGGTCCGGAGCCTCGGGGCCACCTTCATCGAGCTGGAGCTGGAGGCCCAGGAGGGCGAGGGCGGGTATGCCCGGGAGCAGAGCGAGGAGTTCCTCACCCGTCAGCGCGAGCTGATCGCCCAGAGGGTGGAGCAGAGCGACCTCGTCGTGACCACCGCCGCCGTCCCCGGTCGGAAGGCTCCGATCCTCATCACCAAAGAGCTGGTGGAGCGGATGAGGCCGGGCGCGGTCATCGTCGACCTGGCTGCCGACACCGGGGGGAACTGCGAGCTGACCCGGCCCGGTGAGGAGGCGCAGGTCGGCGGGGTGACCATCATCGGCTGGCGCAACCTCCCCGCCACCGTGCCCACCACCGCCAGCCAGATGCTCGCCCGCAACGTGGCCGCGATCGCCGGGCACCTGGTGAAGGAGGGCGAGCTGGTGCTGGACTTCGAGGACGAGATCACCAACGGCAGCTGTGCCATCCACGCTGGCGAGATCAGAAACCGGCAGATGCTGGAGGCCGCCGAGAGCGGTCCGGCGAGCAAATGAACGCCCAGCTGGTCAACGAGATCTCGATCTTCGTCCTGGCCGTCTTCCTCGGCTTCGAGGTGATCTCCAAGGTGCCAACCATCCTCCACACCCCGCTGATGTCCGGGAGCAACGCCATCCACGGCGTGATCCTGGTTGGCGCCATGGTGATCCTGACCGAGGCCTCCGGCCCGCTGGAGATCACCGTGGGCTTCGTTGCAGTGGTGCTGGCCACCATCAACATGGTGGGCGGCTACGTGGTGACCGACCGAATGCTGGAGATGTTCAAGAGCCGCAACCCGAAGGGCGGGGCGAGGTCATGAGCGTTCGCCCGGGGAGCTGCTGATGCATCTCGCCTCCTGGATCGTCCTGCTGTACCTCCTCGCCGCCGTCCTCTTCATCGTCGGCCTGCACCAGCTGAGCTCCCCGAAGCACGCCCGCTCCGGCAACCTGGTGGCGGCTCTCGGAGCGGTGATCGCGGTGCTCGCCACCATCTTCGTCCTGCACCACCAGCTCCTCAACATCGTGCTGATGGTGGTGGCCATCGTGATCGCGGCCCCGATCGGGGCGGTGGCAGCGCGCGCGGTGAAGATGACGGCGATGCCCCAGATGGTGGCCACCTTCAATGGGGTGGGCGGCGGCGCCGCCGCCCTGGTGGCGGTCGTCGAGTTCCTCAGGGTCCCCACCGGCAGCACCATCTCGCTGGTGGTCTCCATCTCGGTGGTGTTCGCGGTGGTGATCGGAGCGGTCAGCTTCGCCGGCTCAACGATCGCCTTCACCAAGCTCCAGGAGATGATGCGGGGCACCCCCATCACCTATCCCGGCCAGCAGCCGGTCAACGCCCTGGTCGCCGCCGCCATCGTCGCCTTCGGCGTTCTGGTGGTGGTCTCGGGCATCGGGGTCCTCGGCCTCTGGCTGCTGCTGCTCCTGGCCCTGGTCCTGGGGGTCGCCTTCGTCCTGCCCATCGGCGGGGCCGACATGCCGGTGGTGATCTCGCTGCTGAACGCCTTCACCGGGTTGGCGGTGGCCGGCGACGGCTTCGTGGTCGGCAACCCGGTGCTGATCGTGGGTGGGACCCTGGTGGGGGCGTCGGGAACCTTCCTCACGAAGATGATGTCCGACGCCATGGGGCGGTCTCTGGGCAACCTGCTCTTCGGAGCCTTCGGCAAGATCCAGGTGGGCCCGGAAGCGGGCCCGGCGGGGGCCAAGAGTGTGCGCGCCGGCTCCGCCGAGGACATCGGGACCCTCCTCGCCTACTCCCAGCGGGTGATCATCGTGCCGGGGTACGGACTGGCGGTCGCTCAGGCCCAGCACGTCGCCCGCGAGCTGGCCGATGTCCTGGAGAAGCGCGGGGTGACCGTCGACTACGCCATCCACCCGGTGGCCGGCCGGATGCCCGGGCACATGAACGTGCTCCTCGCCGAGGCCAACGTCCCGTACGAGCAGCTCAAGGACATGGAGGAGATCAACGACGCCTTCAAGTCCACCGACGTGGCGCTGGTGGTGGGGGCCAACGACGTGGTGAATCCGGCGGCCCGCAACTCCCCAGGCAGCCCGATCTACGGGATGCCCATCCTCAACGCCGACGAGGCCAAGAACATCGTCTTCATGAAGCGCTCGATGCGCCCCGGCTTCGCCGGCATCGACAACGAGCTCCTCTACGATCCCAAGACCATCATGCTGTTCGGCGACGCCAAGGACTCGCTCACCAAGCTGGTCGCCGCGGTCAAGGCAGCCTGAGGCCCGGCCGGTGGTGAGGCGCGCGCTGTGGCGGCCGTCCGGCTGCGCGGAATGCTCTCGAGGGAGGCAGAATGGGGTGGCTGTGGTCCCTCCCTCCCGCTCCCGAAGGTCGCGGACGAGCCCTGTTCAACCCCCCGGCTCCACCCCCAACCGGGGAATCGGGAGGGGCGACTGATGGCGGCCCCCGCTCCGCGCCGGCCGCTGGTCCCGATCCCGGTGACCGACGTCAAGGACCCCGCCTACTACCACAAGGTCGTGGACTGCCAGTGGGCCTGCCCGGCCCACACCGACGTCCCCCAGTACATTCGGCTGATCGGGCAGGGGCGGTACGGGGACGCCTACCTGCTGAACCGGGCCTCCAACGTGTTTCCCGGGATCCTCGGCCGGACCTGCGACCGTCCCTGCGAGCCGGCCTGCCGCCGTGGCCGGGTCGATGGCAACGCGGTGGCGATCTGCAGGCTGAAGCGGGTGGCCGCCGACCTCCGGGGCGAGGTGGGGGAGGGGCTGCCCCGGGCCGCCGAGCAGAAGAACGGCAAGCGAATCGCCTGCATCGGGGCCGGCCCGGCCTCGCTCACGGTGGCCAACGACCTGATGCCCATCGGATACGAGGTGACCATCTTCGAGCGGCAGTCCCTCCCCGGTGGCCTGATGCGCACCAACATACCGGGCTTCCGACTGCCGGCCAAGGTGCTGGACGAGGAGGTCGGGGTCATCCTCGACATGGGGGTGGACATCCGCTACGGCACCGAGATCTCCAGCATGAGGGAGCTGCTCCAGCTGGGCTACGACGCGGTGTTCGTCGGCAGCGGCGCCCCCCGGGGCAAGGAGCTGGAGCTGCCCGGCCGCCACGATGAGGTGGGCGAGACCCACATCCACATCGGCATCGACTGGCTGGAGTCGATCGCCTTCGAGCACGTGACCAAGGTGGGGCGCCGGGTGCTGATCATCGGGGTGGGCAACACCGCGATGGACTGCTGCCGCTCGTCGCGGCGGCTGGGCGGCGAGGAGATCCGGGTCATGGCCCGCCGGCCCCGGCAGTTCTTCAAGGCCTCGCCGTGGGAGTTGGAGGACGCCGAGGAGGAGGGGGTGGAGATCGTCGTCAACCATGCCCCCCGACGATTCCTGGTGGAGGATGGGCGCCTCGTGGGGATGGAGTTCGAACGGGTGGAGTGGGACGAGGGAGCGGTCCACTCCAAGGTCCTGGAGACGGTGCGCATCGAGTGCGACGACGTCATCCTGGCGATCGGCCAGGAGAACGCCTTCCCCTGGATCGAGCGCGACCTGCCGATGGAGTTCTCGTCGCCACAGCTGGCCCGGGTCGACTCGGTGACCATGGAGTCGACCATCAAGGGGGTCTTCTTCGGCGGCGACGCCGCCTTCGGGGCGAAGAACATCATCTGGGCGGTGGAGCACGGGCACCAGGCCGCCATCTCCATCCACAACCACTGCCAGGGGGTGGCGGTCGAAGAGCGCCCCGAACAGTCGATGACCATGACCAGCCGCAAGATGGGGCTCACCCAGTGGAGCTATCACAACGACTACAACCCCTACGGCCGTCAGGAGGTGGGTAGGGTGGACCTCAAGGAGCGCTTCGAGCGGCTCAACCTGGAGGTTGAACTGGGGTTCGGCCCGGGGGAGACCGCCCGCGAGGTCCAGCGCTGCCTGAACTGCGACATCCAGACCCACTTCCAGGCGCCGCTCTGCATCGAGTGCGACGCCTGCATCGACATCTGCCCGGTCCGCTGCCTCAGCATCGTCCCCACCGACTGGTCCAGCGAGGAGGAGCTTCGCGGGCGGCTGAACGCCCCCGCCCCCAAGCTGGACCAGGCGATCTACGTCTCCGAGGCGCTGCCCCAGACCGGCCGGGCGATGGTCAAGGACGAGAACCTCTGCGTTCACTGTGGCCTCTGCGCCGAGCGCTGCCCCACCGCGGCGTGGGACATGGCCCGCTTCGAGCTCTCCATCCCCTACGCCGGCCGACCGGCGGGGCCGGGGTGATGGCGACCACCAGCCCGACGGCCGGGCGGTCGGCGTCGGTGGGCGCCCGGGTGAACGAGTTCGCCATCAAGCTGGCCAACGTCAACGGCACCGGCTCCGCCAGCACCAACAACCTCCTCATGCAGACGATCTTCCGGATGGGGATCCCGGTCTCGGGCAAGAACCTCTTCCCGTCCAACATCCAGGGGCTGCCCACCTGGTACGAGGTGCGGGTGAGCGCCTCGGGGCACACCGCCCGGACCGCCAGCTTCGACCTGATGGTGGCGATGAACGGGCAGACCTACGCCCAGGACATCACCGAGGTGAGCCCCGGCGGATACCTCCTCTTCGACGACAGCTGGCCCCTCGACCCCTCCCTCCTGCGGGAGGACGTCACCTTCCTCGGGGTCCCGCTGGCCCGGCTCTGCGCGGAGCGCTTCGCCACCGTGAAGGAGCGCATCCTGATGAAGAACGTGGCCACCGCCGGAGTCCTGGTGGCGCTGCTCGGGCTCCCGGTCGAGGAGGTCTCCGCCCAGCTGACGGCGGCCTACTCCCGCCGCCCCCAGCTCCTGGACGACAATCAGGCCGCGCTCCGCCTCGGTTACGAGCACGCCGTGCGCCACTTCGACTGCCCGCTGCCGTTCCATGTGGAGCGGCTGGGGGCGCCGGAGGGCCGGGTGCTCATCGATGGCAACACCGCGGTGGCGCTGGCGGCGGTCTACGCCGGAGCCACCGTGGGGGCCTGGTACCCGATCACCCCGGCCACCTCGGTGATGGAGAACTTCGGCCGCCTGTGCGCCCAGTACCGGCGCCACCCGGGAGCAGACGGAAAGGTGCACCAGGACTACCTGATCCTCCAGGCTGAGGATGAACTGGCGGCGCTGGGGATCGTGGTCGGGGCCAGCTGGGCGGGAGCCCGGGCCTTCACCTCCACCTCCGGGCCCGGCCTCTCGCTGATGCAGGAGCTCCTCGGGCTCGCCTACTACACCGAGGTCCCGGTGGTGCTGGTGGACGTGCAGCGCGCCGGGCCGTCGACCGGCATGCCGACCCGGGTCCAGCAGGCGGACATCCTCTCGGCGGCGTTCGCCTCACACGGCGACACCCGGCACATCCTGCTGTTCCCCGCCGATCCCCGGGAGTGCTTCGACTTCACGGTGCGGGCCTTCGACCTGGCCGACCGCTTCCAGACCCCGGTCCTGCTGATGAGCGACCTGGATGTCGGGATGAACGACTGGGAGGTCCCCGAGCTGACCTGGGACGATGCCTACCGGCCCGACCGGGGTCGGCTCCTCGGTCGGGAGCAGCTGGAGGCGCTGGAGCATTTCTGGCGCTACGGCGACCCCGACCCCGAGGGGGTGACCTCGAGGGCGGTGCCGGGGCAGACCGCGGCGGCGGGCCACATGGTCCGCGGCTCTGGCCACGACCTCCACGCCACCTACACCGAGAACCCCGCGGAGTACCAGGAGGTGGTGGACCGCCTCCTGCACAAGCACCGCTCGGCGGCCGCCCACCTGCCGCCACCGGTGGTGGAGCGCCGGCCGGGAGCCGAGGTCGGGGTGATCACGCTGGGCAGCTGCGACCTGGCGGTGCGGGAGGCGCTGGAGCTGCTTCCCGGGCCGGGCCTCAGCTACCTTCGGGTGACGGGCTACCCCTTCCCCGAGGAGGTCCACCGGTTCATCGCCGAGCACCGCTTCTGCTACGTCGTCGAGCAGAACCGGGACGCGCAGCTGCGCTCCCTGCTCCAGATCGAGACCGGGGCTCCCGGTGACAAGCTCCGACCGCGTCTCTCCTACGGGGGGCTCCCCATCACCGCGGCGCAGGTGCTCGAGCAGATCGCCAGCCGGACGGAGGACTGAGGATGCCGTCGATCACCAAGCCGCAGATCCCGCTCCTCCCCCTGGCGCGCAATCAGCTCGGCCTCACCCTCCGCGACTACGCCGGCACCATGTCCACCCTCTGCGCCGGGTGCGGCCACGACTCGGTGACGGCGGCGATCACCGAGGCGCTCTGGGGCCTCTCCTTCCCCCCCGAGCAGGTGGCCAAGCTGAGCGGGATCGGTTGCTCCTCCAAGACTCCGCAGTACTTCGACAGCGCCGCGGTGGGCTTCAACTCGGTCCACGGCCGGATGGCCGCGGTCGCCAGCGGGGCGGCGGCCGCCAACCGGGGGCTGGTGATGGTGGGGGTGTCGGGGGACGGCGACTCCCTGTCGATCGGGTTGGGCAATCTGGCCCACGCCATCCGCCGCAACGTCCGCATGCTCTACGTGATCGCCAACAACGGCGTGTACGGGCTCACCAAGGGCCAGTTCTCCGCCTCGGCGGACGTCGGCTCCCGCTCGCGCCGCGGGGAGCCCAACCTCCTCCCGCCGGTGGACCCGATGCTCCTCGGGCTCAGCCTCGGCGGGACATTCCTCGCCAGAGGCTTCTCTGGAGACAAGGCTCAGCTGGTGCCGATTCTCAAGGCGGGGCTGGGCCACCGGGGGTTCGCGCTGGTCGACGTGATCTCCCCCTGCGTGCAGTTCAACGACCACGAGGGCTCCACCAAGAGCTTCCGGTACGTTCGGGAGCACGAGCTCCAGGACATCGAGGCCGACGTGATCCCGGTGCGGGACCAGATCCAGGGCGAGCAGCGACCGGGTTCGGTGACCGAGGTCGAGCTCCACGACGGCAGCCACGTCCGCTTCCGGGAGGTCCCTGAGGGCTACGACCCCCGCGACCGGGCGGCGGTGGGGTCGTACCTGGTGGAGAGCGCCCGACGAGGTGAGATCGCGACCGGCCTGCTGTACCTGGACGAGCAGACGGTGGACATGCACGAGCTGAACCTCACCCCGGATGAGGCCCTCTGGGACCTCCCGTTCGAGCGGCTCTGCCCGGGCGCCGACCAGCTGGCGAGCTTCCAGGCAAAGCTCCGCTAGCCGCCGGGAGCCTCGGGAGGCGCCCCCGGGGGCCGGCGCCCCAAGGGCCCCACAGGCGGTCGGTGGGTGGTGGCCGGCTCTCCCACTCCGGGACGCTCCCTCCCATCCGCCGCCCCGGCGCCGCAGCACTCCCGCCGCCGCGCCCCTCGAGAGGAGGGGCCGAACCGGCGCCAGCACGTCCCACCCCCCCGTTCCGTCATCCTGTATCGATGCCGGGGATTCAGCCGTACCTGCGGAGGATGCTGCACGGCTGGCAGACCATCGTGGTCGCCAATCGGCCGCCGATCGACCTGCACCCCGAGCAGTCGGGACCGGGCCGGGTGACCCGGGGAGGGGGCGGCCTGGTGACCGCCATGTCGGCCCTGGCCCAGGCCAGCGGCTCGATCTGGGTGGCGGCCGCCCGCGGCACCGCCGACCTGGAGCTGGTCCGCTCCGCCGGCGAGGACCAGGTGGTGGAGGTGACGACGCAGGACCAGGAGACCTTCCGAGTGGTCTTCGTGACCCCCGACCACGAGACCTACGAGCTGTACTACAACCAGATCAGCAACCCGCTCCTCTGGTTCGTCCAGCACTACCTCTGGGACCTGGGACGCGAGCCGATCCTCGACGGGAGGACCTGGCGGGCCTGGCGGGACGGATACCAGGTGGTGAACCAGCAGTTCGCCGACCAGGTGGTGAGGGTGGCCGGCCGCTCCCGCTCCCGGCCGCTGGTGTTGACCCAGGACTACCACCTGTACCTGATGCCGGCGATGGTGCGAGAGCGGCTCCCCGAGGCCCGCCTTCAGCACTTCATCCACATCCCCTGGCCGACTCCCCAGTACTGGAAGGTCATCCCCCGGGCGATGCGCGACGGGATCATGACCGGCCTTCTGGGCAACGACGTGGTGGGGCTGCAGACCAGCCTCGACGTGCGCAACTTCCTCATGACCTGTGAGGAGAATCTGGGGCTCGGGGTGGACCACCGTCAGCGGATCGTCTTCTACGAGGGCCGGTCGGTCTGGGTCCGGGCCTATCCCATCTCGATCGACATCGCCGCCCTCGCCAAGCTGGCCGAGAGCGATGCCGTGCTCGAGCAGGAGCGGCAGATCGCCTCCTGGAGGCCGGAGCTGCTCATCCTGCGGGTCGACCGCACCGACCTCAGCAAGAACATCGTGCGCGGCTTCCTCGCCTACGAGCGCCTGCTGGAGACCCACCCGGAGCTGCGCTCAAGGGTGGTCTTCTGGGCGCTGCTGCAGCGCAGCCGGCAGGACGTCGACGCCTACCGCGCCTACCTCGGGGCGCTGGTCTCGGCGGCGGCCCGGGTCAACCGCCGCTTCCAGACCGGGAGCTGGCTGCCGATCCGCCTCGAGGTGGAGGAGAACATGCACAAGGCGGTGGCGGCGTACAAGTCGTACGACGCCCTTCTGGTCAACCCGATCTACGACGGCATGAACCTGGTCGCCAAGGAGGGGGTGGTCTGCAACACCCGCGACGGGGTGCTGGTCCTCAGCGAGAACGCCGGAAGCTACGAGGAGCTGGGAGCCCACTCCCTCGGCATCAACCCCTTCGACATCGACCAGACCGCGGAGGCCCTCCACACCGCCCTCACCATGCCCCGCCGGTACCGGAGCAGCCGGGCCCGCCAGCTGCGCCAGGTGGTGCGGCGCAACGACATCTCCCGCTGGATCAGCGACCAGCTCCAGGACCTCAACGACCTGCTGGCGCAGTAGCGGGGTCGGAAACCGCCTCGGCCACCATCTGGAGCAGCTCGGCCCACTGACGGGGCCCATCGAGCAGGTGGTCGACCTCCCGCAGCAGCTC
This sequence comes from Candidatus Dormiibacterota bacterium, assembly GCA_027306885.1. Classification (GTDB taxonomy): domain Bacteria; phylum Chloroflexota; class Dormibacteria; order Aeolococcales; family Bog-877; genus JAJYXT01. Next base: position 9,990 of record DAHUYV010000086.1, on the reverse strand, counting down.
GGGGTGGGCTTCGCTGCTGAGGACGCCCACCGCCTCGGCCAGCTCCAGCTGACCGGCGCGGGAGTGCAGTTCGCGCATCGCCGGCAGGTCGCCGAGGTCGTCGCCGGCGTACACACACCCGCGCGGTTGCAACCGGTCGAGCAGCAGGCGCAGGGCGGTCCCCTTGTTGCCGCTCCGGGGCGGCCGGGCCTCCACCACCAGGCGGCCCCGCACCACCTGGAAGCGATGGCGGGCACTGAGCTGCTCGACCTGGCGGCGGACGATCGGACCGACCCGCCGGGGCTCGGGGGAGTTGCGGTAGTGGACCGCCACCCCCAGCGACTTCACCTCGACCTGCACCCCGTCCAGCCAGGCGGTGAGCGCCGACAGCTCCCGGGCCAGCTGGAGCAGCTCGGGGCTGGGAGCGCGCGCCGCCGGCGGTGGCTCACCGGTGCTCATCTGCAGCCAGGGCTCCAACCCGTAGCTGCCCAAGAGGAGGACCCCGGTCAGCTGGCAGTGGCCCGCCAGGTTGGCCAGATCGCGGGCGCTGATGATGGCCACCGGGGTGTGGCGGGCGAGGATCTCCAGCGCCCGGCGCGCCTCGGGGAGCGGCCGGGCCCGGTCGGGGTCCCGCACCACCGGGGCGAGGGTGCCGTCGAAGTCGGTCGCGATCAGGAGGCTGCCGCGCCGCGCCAGGTGGGTGAGCGGTGCCGCCAGGGCGGCGATCCGCTCCGCTCCTCCTGATGCCACTTCCTGATCATATGGAGCCGGGTGCGAGCTGCCCGCGGCGCCGCATCCGCTAACCTGCAGGGGTGACAAGCGCAACCGAAGCTGAGCAGAGCGTGGCGGAGCTGGTCCAGGGGCTCACCCAGGACCTCCGCCAGCTGGTCTCCGACGAGGTGGCCCTGGCCAAGGCGGAGGCGGGGGAGACGCTCCGGCGGGCTCTCCGGGCGCTGGTGGGAGCGGCGCTGGCGATGCTGGGAGCCGCGGTGATGCTGGGATTCGCCCTGGTCACCCTGGTGGAGTGGATCCCCAACCACACCCTGGTCGCGGGGTTGGTGGCGGCGGCGGGGCTCCTCATGGTGTTGGGAGGCGCCGCCCTCATCGTCGCCAACCGAAGGCTGATCCCGTTTGTGATGACCCGGCGCAGCGTGAAAGAGGACCTTGAGTGGGCTCGTCAGCAGAGCAGGCGAACGCACAGGTAGCCGCCACCCGGCAGCGGCTCGAGGCGAGCCTGGACCGGCTGGAGGGGCGGTTGCGGCGCGACCTCGATCCCAAGTACCGCCTGCGCCGCGACGGGGCTCGGCTGGCGGCCGGGGCGGTGGTGGTGGTGGCGGTCGGAGCCGCCCTCTGGGTGCGAGGTCGTCGACGCCGGGGCGAGGCTGCACCGACCGACTGGATCGAGGCCATGCCCGAGGAATGGCGGATGCGACTCCAGCAGCTCCTGGCCGAGGCGGCGGAGCGGGGAGGGCTGGAGGCCAAGGGGCAGGGACATGGGCGGCAGGGCCGCCGCCCGCTCTGGCAGACGGTCGGGCTGCGCGCCGGTCGGATGGCCGCTCCCGTGGTCATGAACTCGGTCGCCAACCGGCTGGCCGGTCGCCGTGGGGAGGGCGGCACGTCCTGAGCGGGCTCCGCCCCCTGCGGGGCTGAGATGAGCCCCGAGGGGCCGCTCCCACCGACTCCCGGCGTGCGACCGCTGGAGCAGGCTGACCTGCCCCGGGTGGCGGGCATGCTGGCCCGAGCGTTCGCCGACGACCCCACCACGACCTGGCTGTTCCCCTCGCCCCGGGGCCGGGCGCAACGGCTGGAGCGCTGGTACCTCCTCAACGTGATGGCCCTGTGGGACGCCGGCGAGGGATGGGTGACCGAGGACCTGAGCTCGGTGGCGCTGTGGCTCCCCACCGGGTCGATGCGGGCCGGCCGCAGACCGCACCTCGGCCGGCAGCTGTGGCTCAGCCTCCGGATTGGCGCCGCGCTCGGGGCCCGCCTGCCCGGAGCTCTTCGGGTCAACCTCAGAGTTCACGCCCGCCATCCCCGCGAGACCGGTTGGTACCTCGCCGTACTGGGAACCGAACCGTCCCGCCAGGGCCGGGGGCTGGGATCGGCGGTGCTGGCCCCGGTGCTGCGACGCTGCGACGAGGCCGGGCTGCCCTCGTCGCTTGACACCGTGACCGATGCTGACGTCTCCTACTACGGGAAGCGGGGATTCCAGCTGGTGGCCGAGGTCATGATGCCTGGCGCCCCCCACTTCCGGGTGATGCGTCGGCCACCTCAACCGCCGTCCCCCGCACCTCCGCCCGGCTAGCGGGAGGGCGCTGCCTGCGACAGCTGGCAGCGCCAGTCGGAAGGGCAGCGCCGGGGTCGGGGGCCGGCCGAAAGGTGGGATTGGTCATCGAGAGCTGCCCGGCGGTGTGCTTCCTGGCGGTCGGCGCCGACCCGCCCGGAAGCGGGGGCACGGAGCCGGGCACGCTCGATGGGAAGCCCCGCTCCGGGCGACTTCGGCTCACTCGTACCTCAGCACCTCCAGCGGCCGGACCCGCACCGGTCCCCAGGCCACCAGGGCCGCGGTCGCCACGGCCACCGCGATCGCCCCCACCACCAGCGCCAGGGCCAGCGGCGTGGGGATGCCGAGGTTGATCTTGATCACCAGGCGGCTGAGCGGCAGGAGCACGACGGCGATGGCCACCATCCCCCCGGCGGCTCCCAGCCCGGCCACCGCCCCGGTCTCGGTCAGCACCTGGCCGAGGACGGCTCCGCTGCCCTGGCCAACCGCCTTCAGGATGCCGATCTCCCGGCGGCGTTCCAAAAGGGCCAGCGCCACCGAGTTGGCGATGATCACGATCCCCGCCAGCAGGGCCAGTGAGGCGATGGCGGTGAGGAACAGGATCGCGTTGTTGAGGAACTGGTCGATGATCAGGGTGAAGTCGGCGAGGCTGACCACCTGGGCGGCATGGTCGGCGTTGCGGAGCTGGGTGGCGGCCCGGTCGGCCTGCTTCGGGGGGAACTTCAGCTCCAGCACCTGCTCCAGATTGGAGCCGCCGACGGCCGCCGCGGTGGCGCCCGTGGCGAGGATTGGGGCCACCGTGGTGGTGATGGAGATGCCGTGCTTGGCACTGGCCCTGGTCGAGCTGTACAGGCCGACCACGGTCAGCGTCACCGGGTTGGGGTGGGCCGCCAGCGGGTCCACCACGGTTATGGTGTCGCCGACCCCGAGCCGGTACGGGGCCCGTGCCAAGGCGTTGCTCATCAGCACTCCCCCGGAGCTGGCATCGGAGGGGCGCAGCTGCCGGCCGGCCTGGATCGTGACGTCGGGCACCACCCCCTGGTCCACACCGAACCCCTGGATCCCTCCGGTGAGGAAGCCGAGCTCGCCGCGATCGCCGCGGCTCAGGCCGGACACCACCTCAGCGATCGGACGCCCGTTGATGGCGAGCGGCTGGGCGATGGCCGCGGTGGTCGAGAGCTGCGCTGTGCTGTGGAGCTTGGCGGCGGCGGCCCGGAGTTCCCCGGCGCTCTGCCCGGGGGCCACCGCGATCACGTTGTAGGTGGTGGACTGGGTGATGATGCTGTCCAGGTCACTGCGGATGTCGGTGCCGAGGATCAGGATCAGCCCCACGGCGAACACCCCGACGAACAGCGCCACGGCGGTGGCCGCGGTCCTGGTCCGGGTGCGCTCCGAGTTGCGCAGCGCCATCCGCACCACCGCCTTGGCGGGGCGGGGGAGCACCACCACCAGGTAGCCGAGCAGCGAGGCGAGGATCAGCAGCGCCCCCACCGCCCGCAGGCTGGCGACCGTCGTGATGGCGATGGAGATGAGGAGGGCCACCGTCACCAGCAGGATGTGGCTGGGGGTGAAACGCTCCGGCACCGGCAGGTGCCCCATCACCCGGAGGGCCTGGCTGAAGATCAGGGTGAGGATCCCGAGGGCGATCCCGGTGCCCACCACCAGCGCCAGCGCCAGGCCGGCCGACCCCAGGATCGCCGAGGCCAGCAGCCAGAAGAGCGCCGCCACCACCGCAAGCAGCAGGGCGCTGGAGCCGACCACCCCTGCGGTGACCTCGCCCGGGGTGTCCCGGAGCACGGCGGCGGGCCGCACCCGGCTGAGTCTCACGATCGGCAGCAGGGCGAAGATGCAGGTGGTGGCGACCCCGATCCCCACGCCCGCCAGCAGGATCTCCCAGCTGAGGACGAAGTTGATCACCACGTTGGTGACCCCCTCGAGCAGGACGCGCACCCCGTCCGACAGCCCGACGCCCACCGCGGCGCCGCCGATCCCCCCGATCAGGCCGAGAATGGCGGCCTCCAAGCCGAAGAGCAGGTAGAGGTCGCGGCGTCGATAGCCGGTGGTCTTCAGCATGGCGATCTCAAGGCGTCGGCGGGCGAGGCTCACCTGCATGGTGTTCACGATCCCGATCCCGCCGATCAGCAGGGCTGCCAGTCCGGCCACGGAGAGGAACTGGGTGAGCTGCTGGCTGGCCTGCTTGTCGGAGTTGAGCGCCTGCTGGACGGTGGAGACCGTGGCCAGGGGCAGCTGGTTGCTCAGCTGCTTGGCCACCCGGGAGGCGATCGCGGGAGTCGAGGTGGTCAGGTAGATCTCGCCGTAGTCGACCGCCGCCGAGCCGGTGACGGCGGCCGCCAGCGTCGCGTTGGAGACGACCAGGTCTTGGTCCATCCCCGCCGGCAGTGACCCCCGCACCACCCCGCCCACCCGCCAGTAGACGGGGCCCCGGGCCGTGGCCAGGTTCACCCGCACCAGGCTGCCCACCTTCGCCTTCAGCAGGCTCTCGATCGTCGGGGACAGAACCATCGTGCCCGGCCTCGCGATCAGCTGGGAGAAGGTCCCGGACGCCCCCGCCTTGAGCGGGAGCGTCCCCACGAGGGGGAAGTTGGCCGGGTTCACCGCGTCGACCGTGGCCGAGACCCCCTGACCCCCGGGGCGGATCAGGGTGGAGGGGAACTCACGGACCGCGGAGAAACCGGTGATCTGGCCGGACGCCTTGAGCTGCTGGAAGGTCCGCAGCTCGCTGCTGGGGAAGGGCACCGCCACCGAGACCACCGAGATGTCACCCCCGTTGGCCTGGCGGACATTGGCGGTGAGGGAGGCATTCACCATCGACGCGGCCAGCTGCAGCCCGACGATGGCCATGACCCCGACCCCGACGCAGAAGCCGGCCAGGAGCGTCCTCCGCCCTCCCCGGGCCAGCGAGCGGGTGGTGTAGCGGAGGTAGAGGCCGGCCCTCACCTGGTCTCGGCTCGGGGCCCGGGCCCGTCGCCCACCAGCTGGCCATCGGCGAGCTGGAGCATCCGGGTGGCGTAGGCGGCTATGTTGGGATCGTGGGTGGCGATCACCAGAGTGGTCCCCATCCGTTCGCGCAGGTCCCAGAGCAGCTCCAGGATCTCCCGCCCCTGGGCCGCCGCCAGGTTCCCCGTGGGCTCGTCCGCCACCACCAGTGGGGGCTGGGTAGCCAGCGCCCGGGCGATCGCGACCCGCTGCTGCTCGCCTCCGGAGAGCTGGCTCGGACGGTGCTCCAGCCGGTGCGACAGGCCCACGAGGCCCAGCAGCTCCTCGGCCTGCGCGGAGGGCGATCCCCGCCAGCTGCCCGCGTACAGCGGGACCTCCACGTTCTCCCGGGCGGTCAGGGTCGGGATGAGGTTGAAGGCCTGGAACACCATCCCCACCGTCCGGTTGCGGATGCCGGCCAGCTCCGACTCGCGCATCCGGGAGACATCGACCCCGTTGAGGAAGACCTGTCCGTCACTGGGGTTGTCCAGCCCGGTGATGCAGCCCAGCAGGGTGCTCTTCCCGCTGCCCGAGGGGCCCATCAGGGTGACGAACTCCCCCTTGGGGATGGAGAAGTTGATGTCCTTCAGGATCGCCAGCTGCTCCGACCCCAGGCGGAGCGATCGGCCGAGGTGCCGCACCTCCAGGACCGGGACTCCCCCATCCGCCCGGGCCACCTCGAGGGCCCTCTGGGGGGAGGGAGCGGGGGAGGAGTCAGACATGACGGTCCGCGCGGAGGATGCCGGATGGGCGGCCCGAAGGGGGCACCTCGGCCGACCGCCATTGTGCCGATCCGGGGACGCGCTCGCCATCGGTCATCGGTATGAAATTCTCCACTTGGCCCATCCCAATATATTGATCCTGCCGTGATCGATGTCGCCGCTTGCTCTGCCGAACTCTCCATGCCCCGCCACCCCACCCTGGCGCCGGTGCATCGGGCCGCGGCTCAGCTGAGTGGCGTGGTCTCCCTGGTGGGGCTCACCGACAACCACGCCGGCCGCCCACGGCTCTCCCCGCTGGCCGCGGTGGCGGCGTGCCGCGAGCGCGGGCTGTCCCCGGTCGTCCACCTCTCCACCCGAGACCGCAACCGCCTCGGGCTGCAGCAGCAGGCGATGGGTGCCGCCGCCCTGGGGGCGGCCGGGGTGTTGGTGGTCCGCGGTGACCCCGGCCCGGAGCGCGCCTTGGGCTCCATGACCGTGGCCGAGCTGCTGAGGGAGATCCCCGGCTGGGCGGCACCGGGGTCGCTGCTGCGGGGAGTGGTCGTCAACCCCTTTGCCGACCCCGCCCGGGAGCTGCGCCTGCTCCAGCGCAAGCTGGAGGCCGGGGTGGACTTCATCCAGACGCAGATGATCTTCGACCTCCCCGCCTTCGACCGCTTCCGGATCGCACTGGCGGGGATCGTGCCCCCGGAGGTGGCGTTGTTCGCCAGCGTGGGGGTCATCCGCTCGGCCCGCAGCCTGGACTTCGTTCGATCGTCGCTGCCCCATTGCCCGATCCCCGAGCCGGTGGCGGAGCGCCTCCGGAAGGGAGCCGGCCCCGAGGTGGCGGCGGAGATGGCGGCGGAGCTCGGCAGCCGGCCCGGGCTCCGCCTGCATGTGATCCCGCTGGGCGCCGAGCGGCACGCCGCCGCGATCTGCCAGGCCTTCAGGTCAAGCCTCGACCGCCTCCCGGCCAGCTCCCGATGAGCCGGGGAGGGGAGGCGGCCGGCCCCGATCTCCCGGATCTCCAGGCGGAGATGACGGCTGACGAGTTCCGCCGGCACGGCGCCGCCGCGCTGGAACTGGCGGCCCGATACCTGGAGCGCCTCGACGAGGTCCCTCCCCTCGCCCAGGTCGAGCCCGGCCGCCTGGTGAGCGCCCTGCCCCCCGGACCCCCGGACGAGGGAGAGGATCTGGGGGCGATCCTCGCCGACTTCGAGCGGCTGGTGGTCCCCTCCACCACCCACTGGAACCACCCCCGCTTCTTCGCCTACTTCAACAGCTCCGCCGCCGGCGCCGGAGTGCTCGGCGAGCTCCTGGCCGCCACGCTCAACGTCAACGCCATGCTCTGGCGCACCGGGCCCGCCGCGACCGAGCTGGAGTACGTCGTCTGCCGCTGGCTCGCCGAGCTGGTCGGACTGCCCCCCCACTTCGACGGCCACATCAACGACACCGCCTCCACATCCACCCTGGTGGCGCTCGCCGCGGCCCGCGAGCAGGCCTACCCCGAGGCCCGCGAGCTCGGGCTCAGCGGGGCTCCCGCTCTTCGGGTGTATGGCTCCACGCAGGCGCACTCCGCGGTGGAGAAGGCGGTGATGACCCTCGGAATGGGACGTCAGGGCTATCGCGCGGTGGCGTGCGACGCCGAGTTCCGGATGGACCCGGCAGCGCTGCAGGCGGCGATCTCCGAGGACCTGGAGGCGGGGTTCCGGCCCTGCGCGGTGGTGGCGACCGCGGGCACCACCGCCACCACCAGCGTGGACCCGATTCCCGAGGTGGAGGCGATCGCGCATCGCCATGGGCTCTGGCTGCACGTGGATGCGGCCCACGGCGGGGCCGCCGCCATCCTCCCCGAGCGCCGCTGGGTGCTGGCCGGGGCCGACCGGGCCGAGTCGGTGGTCATCAACCCGCACAAGTGGCTGTTCACCCCGATCGACTGCTCGGTCCTCCTCACCTCCCGGCCCGAGGTGCTGCGCCGCGCCTTCTCGCTGGTCCCGGAGTACCTCACCACCCCCGAGCCCGACCGGGAGGAGGGGATGGGGGCACGGAACCTCATGGACTTCGGGGTCGCCCTCGGCCGGCGCATGCGCGCCCTCAAGCTCTGGATGGTGCTCCGATACTTCGGCCGCCAGGGTCTCGAGGCCCGGCTTCGCCAGCACCTGGCGATGGCCGAGTGGCTGCGGACCCAGATCGAGCAGGAGCCCGGATGGGAGCTCAGCGCGCCGGTGCCGCTGGCCACCTTGTGCTTCCGGCACCTGGTGCCGGGCGGCGGGGAGGCAGAGCTGGAGCGCCACAACCAGGAGGTGCTGCGCCTGGTCAACGCCGACGGCGACGTCTTCATATCCCACGCCGTTCTGGAAGGCCGGTTCGTCCTGCGGGCGACCATCGGCGGGCTGCGCACCACGCCAGCTGACGTGGTGCGACTCTGGTCCGCCCTTCAAGAGGGGGCGGTCGCCGCCGGCTGACGCCGGCCCAGAGCGAGTTCGGACTTTACGTCAACGTAAAGGTGGTCGTATCCTCGGAGACGATTGCCGCTCCTCGGGAGAATCCGTGACACTGGGAACCGCCGCCGCTGGACCGCGCCGAACCGGGCCCGACCCGTACCGCGGCAAGTGGATCGCCCTCTCCAACACCACCTTGGGGATGCTGATGGTGGTGATCAACTCCTCGATCATCCTGATCGCCCTCCCCAACATCTTCCGGGGCATCCACCTGAATCCCCTCACCCCGGGCAACACCGACTACTTCCTCTGGTTGCTGATGGGCTACATGGTGGTGACCGCGGTCCTGGTGGTGAGCTTCGGCCGGCTTGGCGACATGTACGGGCGGGTCCGCATGTACAACCTGGGGTTCGCCGTCTTCAGCATCTTCTCCGTCCTGCTGTCGGTGACCTGGCTGGATGGGACCGCTGGGGCGCTGTGGCTGATCGGGATGCGCATCCTCCAGGGGGTCGGCGGTGCGCTGCTGTTCGCCAATTCGTCCGCGATCCTGACCGACGCCTTCCCCCCCGACCAGAGAGGGCTGGCCCTCGGGGTCAACCAGGTGGCGGCGATCGGCGGCTCATTCATCGGGCTGATCCTCGGGGGGCTGCTGGGCCCGATCGACTGGCACCTGGTGTTCCTGGTCTCGGTCCCCTTCGGGATCTTCGGCACCGCGTGGGCCTACTTCAAGCTGGAGGAGCGCGGGGTGCGGGTGGCCTCCACCATCGACTGGTGGGGCAACCTGACCTTCGCTGCCGGGCTGATCTCCCTGCTGGTGGGGATCACCTACGGCATCGAGCCCTACGGCCACTCGACGATGGGCTGGACCAACCCCAGCGTCCTCGCCGAGATCGGTGGGGGGATCGTGATGCTGTTGGCCTTCCTCTTCGTCGAGACCAGGGTGCGCAACCCGATGTTCCGCCTCCCCCTCTTCCGGATCCGGGCCTTCGCCGCCGGCAACGTGGCCAGCCTGCTGGCCTCTCTCGGCCGGGGCGGGATCATGTTCATCCTCATCATCTGGCTCCAGGGGATCTGGCTGCCGGAGCACGGCTACAGCTTCGCCACCACCCCGCTCTGGGCCGGCATCTACATGCTTCCGCTGACGGCCGGCTTCCTGGTGGCGGGACCGGTCTCCGGCTACCTCTCGGACCGCTACGGAGCCCGCCCCTTCGCCACCGGGGGGATGCTGCTGGCGGCGCTCAGCTTCGGCCTGCTGGAGCTGCTGCCGGCCGACTTCGGCTACCTCTCCTTCGCCCTGCTCCTGCTGCTCAATGGGCTGGCGATGGGGCTGTTCGCCTCGCCCAATCGGGCCGGGATCATGAACAGCCTCCCGGCCACCCAGAGAGGCGCCGGCTCGGGGATGACGGCCACCTTCCAGAACTCGGCGATGGTCCTGTCGATCGGGATCTTCTTCACTCTGATCATCACCGGCCTGGCCGGGTCACTGCCCGCTTCCCTCTACCACGGCTTGACAGCACAGGGGGTCCCGGTGGCGGCGGCGGCCAGGATCTCCCAGCTGCCGCCGACCGGGGCCCTGTTCGCCGCCTTCCTC
>DAHUYV010000045.1 GCA_027306885.1 Candidatus Dormiibacterota bacterium | reverse complement strand
CGCCCACACCGTCTCCTCGACCGGGGTCTCGGGGTCGGGGCGGTGGCAGAAGACAAGGTCCACGAAGTCGAGCTGGAGCCGGCTCAGGGAGCCGTCCATGGCCTGCATGAGGTACTTCCGGTTCAGGGTGTGGGAGGTGTTTACCCCACCGTCGAGGCCCCAGAAGAACTTGGTGGAGACCACGTAGCTGGAGCGGGTCCAACCGGCGCGCTGGAGGGCCCGCCCCATCAGCCGCTCCGACTCCCCCTGGGCTTACGACTCGGCGTTGTCGAAGAAGTTGATCCCGCCCTCCCGACCCGCCACCATGCAGGCGAAGGGTCCGTAACAGTGACTAGATATGCTAAGCGAGCCTGAGTGATATGTAAGACTTGGTGGCATGGCATTGTTGCGACTCAAGGTGGCGGCGGAGGTGCTGGGGGTACACCCGGTGACGTTGAGGCGTTGGGCTGACGAGGGCCGGGTGCCGGTGGTGCGCCCGGGCCGAGAACGGAGGTTCCGTACCGAGGACCTGGACCGGTTCTTGGGCCAGGCGCCAAAGGACATACCCCGTCGCGAGGCGCTGTATGTGCGGGTGTCCGGCACGACCGGTCAAGAGTCGTCCCTGGCCGCTCAAGAGGAGGAGCTGCGAGCCAGCTCAACTGGTGAGGTGGTGGGGGTGTTCCGGGACAGGGCTTCGGGTTTGCGAGAGCATCGCCCCGGGCTGGATCGGGTGCTGGCCATGGCCCAAGCCGGCCAGATCAGCGTGGTCCGGGTCACCCATGAGGATCGCCTGGCCCGGTTCGGCTCAGCCTGGCTGCGCCAGTTGTTGGAGAAAGACGGGGTTTTGCTGGAAGTGGCCCACCCCAAGGGGTCGGGAGGAGGGCTGGAGGAGCTGCTGGAGGACTTCACGGCCCTGGTTGCCACCTTCGCCGGACGTATGTACGGGATCCGCTCGAAAGAGGCCAAGAGGCGGCTCCTCGTCCAGGCCCAGCAGAAGGTTTCAGGAGATGACAGGTCAACCGGGTAGCGCCACCTCTGTGGCGCTCACGGCCACCGCATCATGCGCCGCCTTCTGCGGCCAGGATGAGCTGAGCTCAGACGTCCTGGGGCGGGCTGCCCTGGCAGAACGCCTGGAGTGGCTGGCTGGGATAGCGGCTGAGGTCACCCGCAAGCTCATCCTGGAGCACTTCAACGATGCCGACATCAAGCGGCTGGGAGCAGGGGTTGGTCCCGATGGTCGCCCCCTACCGGCCAAAGGGTATGCGGCCATGCGCCGCGTCGGTTGGACCGCACCCTCCGAAGTTCACTGTTCAGATCGGGTCCATCGCATGGGTGAGGAGGCCGCCGCCCGGCTCCTGCGCCAGGCAGATCATCGCCGCCAGATGGTGGCCGGGATCATAGCCACCTGGCCCCAGGACCCCAAGCTGCGCACCAAGCAGGAGTGGGAGTCGCTGGAGAAGGCCCTGCCAGAGGGTGCGACCAAGGCCGAGGTGCGCAACCGCAGTCGCCAGGTGGCCGCCTTCGCGGCAGCCCACGGGCACCTGCCCCAAGGGTTGGAGGAGCTGGAGGATCGGCCCCTAGTCTTCCCCCAATTGCTCCTGTCCGCCTGCGACCGCCAGGCGGTGACGCTCACCCGGACGACCGGCTCCTCGGCCACCCTTCGGGTCCAGCTGCCCACGTCGCGCAAGCCCCGGTCACGACAGGACTGGTCTTGGGTGTCAATCCCGGTGCGGCTGCCCCCGACCGTCCCAGAGTCGGCTGAGCTGCACACCCCGACCCTGCGGGTCAAAGCAGGGCGGGTCCTGGTCGATCTTCCCTTCACCATGGAGGCTCCAGCCATACCACGCTCTGGCCATCAGGTCGGGATCGGCCTCGACTGGGGGATCAACACCTTCTTGGTAGGAGCGCTCGCCAAGCTGGTTGACCAGGGCCGACCCCGGGTCCTAACCGACGGGCTCCCCCTGCGCTTCGACGCCGGGGGAGCCATTGCCAAATGGCATCGCCTGCGCCGGGAGGGTGAGTTCCTGCGCGGGAAGATCACCCATCTGGAGAGGCTGCGCGGCGAGTGGGGACCACATCCCCTGGATGCCAAGCTCGCCCTCCTGCGCCCTCACCACCAGGACCTCTTAGCCCGCCAGCGCCAGCTGGGACATGGGATCGCCTGGGCGGCGGCTCGCTGGGCTACCGACCAGGCGATCTGCTCGGGCGCCACGGTCATCTATGTGGAGGACCTGGCCACGCTTGAGCCGGCCCTGGGCCGCAAGGTCAACGCCCGCGTCTCAGCCAGCGTTCGTGGCCAGTTCCAGGACGCCCTGCGCCACCTCAGCGCCAAGGCCGGCTGCGCGGTAGTCACCGTCCCTGCCCGGGGGACCTCAGCCATCTGCCCGCTGTGCGGGCGCCGGCTGCGGCACTACACCTCCCCTGAGCGACTGCGCAATGGCTACCACTGGGCGCATTGCTCGCATTGCCAACTCTCCGCGGATCGGGACCATGCTGCCGCTCAGCGCATCTGCTCCCGGGGCCTCAGCTCCCAGCTAGCTGTCCACCAGGATCGCCGGACCGGGCATCTAGCCATCTACCAAGCCCACGACTCTCGAGTGGCGCGCTGCCTGCGCCGCCGGCCCAGGCTGAGCTCAACTACAAAACCGCACACCCACCCGGTGCCCTTGCGACGCCGGGTCCTCTCCCCGCCCGCGGCAGCCGCGGTCAACGGTCAGCGTCCGGAGGGGGGTTCTCCCCAGGTCGGTGTCACCTCGGCATCCGGCCAGGACACCCGTGCGCAACCCTACTCGACCTCACCTGGGCACCGGCCCAGATGGGTGTCCCTCGGGCGCGGCTTCCACCGCAACGCCCAGGCCACCGCGGTCGTCCCTCGTGGCGACTTCGGTCACAAGGCCCTCGGCTACCCCCCGCTTAGAGTTGCAGAGACGCTGGTCGCCCTCGGCGATGGGTGGTCAACTAGCCCTCCGGGGGCCGGACTCCTCGCCGGCAACTCATCCTATGATCGGCGGGTGGGGCAGGACGGGGCACCATCGAATCTGTGTGATCGCCCCCGGTGAGCCGCGAGAAGCCGGTGCTGCCTTTCCTGCACCCGGTGCGCCGGATCAGCGGGGCGCTGGGCGCTCCGCCGGACGCCTCGACCTGGCCGGGCTCCGTGCCGGCGGTGGCGGCGGCAGTCGACAAGGGGCTTGACCTGGCGGGCGGCGCCACCATCCTGGTCGGGGAGAACGGGTCGGGCAAGTCCACCCTTCTGGAGATGCTGGCGGAGGC
>DAHUYV010000040.1 GCA_027306885.1 Candidatus Dormiibacterota bacterium | reverse complement strand
GGCAGCCCCGGCAACTCTGGCAGCGCCCCCGGCCAAGGGAGCGGCAGCCCCGGCAACTCTGGCAGCGCCCCCGGTCAGGGGAGCGGCAGCCCCGGCAACTCTGGCAGCGCCCCCGGTCAGGGGAGCGGCAGCCCGGGCAACTCCGGCAACGCCCCCGGTCAGGGGGGCGGCAGCCCCGGCAACTCCGGCAACGCCCCCGGTCAGGGGAGCGGCAGCCCGGGCAACTCCGGCAACGCGCCCGGCCACGGCGGACCCAACCCCGGGCGAGGCGGCGGCTGACCGATCCCACCCCGGGCGGGTACCATCCCGGGGCCGTCTTTCGCCCCGCCATGGGTGGACCGGGTCACCGCCGCGTTCCCTTCAGTGGACATGCGCGTAACCCACCCGCAACCCGGCCTGGGCGCGACGCGGCTACCCTAGCCAACCAGGAGCCCCATGGAGCCACGAAACATCGACCGCCAGCGCAGCACCGCCCGCCAGCCCTATCGGGACGGCTCGGCATTGGCTTACGAACAGGAGCCGCGAGTCCCCGGCTTCTGCCCGGCTGCGCCACGGTCCCTCGAGGAGCTGGGCCTGCCCTTCTCCTTCGTGTCCGATCTGGTCCTGAAGATCATGTACTTCAATGTCAACATCCTGGGCCGGGACATCGCCACTCGGGCTTGTCTCCCCTGGTCGATCACATCTGAGGCGCTGAACTTCCTCGCCTCCGAGGGGTACTGCGGCACCACCGGGATCCGCGGCACCGCTGGTCCCGGGACGGACTTCGCGGAGAGCCTCCAGTACCTGGTGACCAACCTGGGTCGCGAGCGAGCCCGGGAGCTCTTGGAGCTCAACCAGTACGCCGGGCCGGCGCCGGTGCACCTTGACGACTACCTGGAGAGTGCTCGCTTCCTGGTCGAGGAGGCGCCGGTGGTCAGCCGCGACCAGCTCACTCAGGCGCTGAGCCACCTGGTGGTTCCGGAGGCGGTGGTCGATGTACTCGGCACAGCCCTCACCAGCCGTCAGGCGCTCTTCCTGTACGGCCCGCCGGGGAATGGCAAGAGCTCGATCGCCGAGGCCTGCGCCGAGATACTCGGGGACCCGATCTTCATCCCCCACGCCCTGTACGTCCACGGCGAGGTCATCCGTCTCTTCGACCCGGTGCATCACCGCTCGGTGTCCGGGCCTCCGCTCAGCCACGACCGCCGCTGGGTCCTGGTCTACCGCCCGGTGATCCATGCCGGCGGAGAGCTCAAGGGCAACGAGCTGGAGCTGGCCTTCGACCGGAGCCTCGGCTTCTATGAGGCACCCCTCCAGCTGAAGGCCAACGGCGGGATCTTCCACGTTGACGACTTTGGGCGCCAGATGATCCCCCCCCGACAGATCCTCAACCGCCTCATCGTGCCCCTCGAGTCGGGAATCGACTACCTGAACGTCGCCCGGGCAGGGACCACGGTCAGCGTCCCGTACGCCACCATGCTGCTGCTCTCGACCAACTTGGACCCCGGAGAGCTGGTGGATGAGGCATTCCTGCGCCGCGTTCGCTACAAGGCCCATGTGCCCGACCCCAACGCGGACCAGTTCCGCTTGATCTTCCGCAGGGTATGTGAGGCGCAGGGGGTGAAGTACTCCAGCAAGGCGGTCGACTACCTGTTGGAGCGCCACTACGCCCCCGGTGGACGACCGCTGCGGGGCTGCCATCCCCGGGATCTGGTCGGCCAGTTGGTGGCCATGGCTCGGTACCTGGGGCTCACTCCCGAGTTCAGCCCGGAGCTGATGGACCGGGTGTGCCTCTCCTACTTCGCCGACATCCGCCCCTCAACAACCCAGCACCTCGGCGGGAGCGCCCGGACCCTGTCCTGAGGGATACCTCGTCCGCGTATGGAAGCTGCGGCTCAGCCGATCTCCTGCGGTTGCCAGACCGCGGCTCCGGCGGCCGACAGGGTGGGGACCGACCTGGCCCGCTTGACCTCATACAGCCAGCGGTCGGCGGCGGCGAAGAGGGGTGCTGGATGAGTCCCGTCGTCCGGGCCGAGCGCCACCGAGGCGCTGAAGGCGACCCCAGGGGCCGTCAGCGCCAGGGTCTCGCGGGCGCGCTCCACCAACGCCCGGCCCAGGCTCCGATCGCCGGCCTCGACCAGGACCGCGAACTCATCTCCGCCGAGCCTGTAGGCGCGATCGGCGGCGCGAACCGCGGTGGCCAGGGCACCGGCCACGGCGCGGAGCGCCCGGTCCCCGGCTCGATGGCCCCCGGGCCCGTCGTTGATCGCCTTCAGCCCATCCAGGTCGACGAGGAGCAGAACGAAGGACTGGCCGTCGCGGTCGGCCCGGCTGCAGTGGAGCGCCAGGTCCCCGTCGAAGGCCCGTCGGTTGAGTAGCGTGGTCAAGGGATCCCTCAACGCCTCTGCCGACCTTTGCCCGAGCAAGCCCCGATGGTCGCGGAGGAGGACGGACTGGCGCGCCATCACTAGGACGCTCACCAGCAGCGACCCGGCCATCGTGAACCTCGCCGCAGTTGCGGTCCAACCGGCGAGGGCGATAACCAACCCCACGCCCAGCAACACCGCCGCCGGCCCGTAGGGCAGATAGGCCTGCCACCTCGACCAGCCGGTCGAGAAGGCGTCGGCACCACCCAAGGAGACGCCGCCGAGCTGCGGCACATACATCAGGACCAGCACCGGGGGGCCGTACAGAGCCGCCAGCCACCAGCTCATCGAAGGATTGCCCCCGAGCACCAGGATCAGGTGGGCGGACCCGAGGGCCAGTCCCCCAGCCAGCACCCAGAGGAGAACGGTGAAGTCGAGCTGGCGGCGGGCCGAGATCCAGGCCGCGACCGCCCAGATCGCGGCTGAGAAGAGCGCCATCTCGGCGGTCCAGACCGCCCCGGCGACGATCCCCCTGGCTCCGGCGACGGTGGCGAGCGGGCCCATGACCAAGGGGCCGACCAGAGCCACCACCGAGACCACCACGATGGCGACGTCAACCAGGTACGCCGCGCCACGCTCCGGCGGGAGCTGGTCCTGGAGGTAGGCGCCGAGCGCCACCGCCATCAGGACGTAGCCGATCACCACGAAGGTCGTCCCAATTGGAACCGGCCCCCCGGTGCTCACCAGGTCGGCGGTGCCAAGGAGGGCAAGTCCGACCGCAAAGAACCCGGCCGCGGCCCGGATCAGCTTCTGGAACAGCCTCGGGCCACCCGGCGCCGGAAGCGAGTAGCTCACCAGGCAGAGCCCGCACAGCGCCGCGATGAGGAACTCGGACCCCCCACGCAGCGACTTTGGGCCCACCCCCAGAAGGAAGGCCCCGAGCAGGGCGCCGACGACCAGAAGGTAAAGGCCGGCGCCGGCCAGCGCCATCCTTCCCCGGGGCGTTGCCGCCAGTACGGACCATCTCACCGCAGGAGACGCTACCCGAGCTGGCCCACCGCCCATCCCCACCTTACGGTCACAACCGGGCAACGGTGCTCCGAACGGCGGGCAATCTCCAGGTGATGGCGGTGCGGAATGATCGGAGCGTCATCGTAGGATGGGGCGAGGCGGCAGCGGCCGCAGTTCGGGCGGGGCTCCCGCACCGGAGGACGAGATCCTGACAGACTTCGACTCCCTCTACCGCCACGGCTTCGCCAGGGTGGCGCTCGCCACCCCCAGGGTCCGGGTGGCGGACCCTGCCTTCAACGCGGAGCGGACTCTGGTGCTGGCCCAGCGCGCCGCCGACCAGGGAGCGGTCCTGGCGGTCTTCCCGGAACTGGGCATCTCTTCCTACAGCGCCGAGGACCTCTTCCATCAGGACGCTCTGGATCAGGCGGTGACCGCAGCGCTGAGGAGCGTCGTGAGCGCCAGCGCACAGCTGTCCTGCGCGATCGTGGTGGGTGCGCCCATCCGCCACATGGGCCTCCTCTACAACTGCGCCGTGGTGGCCGAGGGGGGTCACCTTCGCGGGGTGGTGCCCAAGAGCTACCTGCCCGCCTACCGGGAGTTCTACGAAAAGCGCCAGTTCGCTGCCGCCCGGGACGCCACGGTCGCCGAGATCACCCTGCTCGATGAGCGGGTACCCTTCGGCCCGGATCTCATCTTCGAGGCCGTCAACATCTCCGGCCTCTCCTTCCACGTGGAGATCTGCGAGGACCTCTGGGTCCCGATCCCACCCAGCAGCCTGGCGGCGCTGGGCGGCGCCACCGTGCTGGTAAACCTCTCCGCCTCCAACGCCCTGGTGGCCAAGTCCGACTACCGACGCCGGCTCTGCGCCTCGCAGTCGGCCCGCTGCCTGGCGGCCTACCTCTACACCGCCTCTGGTGAGGGCGAGTCGACGACCGACCTGGCCTGGGACGGCCACGCCCTGGTCTACGAGAACGGGGAGCGGCTGGCGGAGTCGGAGCGGTTCGCCGCCGACGAGCAGGTGCTGACGGCCGACCTGGACCTGGAGCGGCTGCAGGCGGATCGGCTGCGCATCACCAGCTTCCACGACGCGATGCATGACCACCGGGACCGGCTCCGGGGCCTTCGCCGCATCGAACTGCCGCTGCAGGCGCCGCTGCGCTCGGTGACGCTGAACCGGGTTGTGAATCGGTTCCCCTACGTGCCATCGGACCACCAACGCCGGAACCAGCGCTGTGCCGAGGTCCACCAGATCCAGGTTCAGGGGCTGGCGACGCGCCTTCGGGCCACCGGACTGGAGAGGCTGGTCATCGGCGTCTCCGGCGGCCTTGACTCCACGGCGGCGCTGGCGGTGGCGGTGAAGGTCATGGACCGTCTCGGACTGCCACGCACCAACGTCCTCGCCTTCACCATGCCGGGCTTCGCCACCAGCCAGCGGACCCTGAACAACGCTCATCAGTTGATGGCCGCCCTCCGGGTGAGCGCGGCCGAGATCGACATCCGGCCCTCCTGCGAGCAGATGCTGCGCGACCTCAACCATCCGGCCGCCCGGGGAGAGCCGGTCTACGACACCACCTACGAGAACGTGCAGGCCGGCGAGCGCACCTCGCATCTGTTCCGACTCGCCAACCAACACCACGCCCTGGTGGTCGGGACGGGCGACCTCAGCGAGCTGGCCCTGGGCTGGTGCACATACGGGGTCGGCGACCAGATGGCCCACTACAGCGTCAACGCCTCAGTCCCCAAGACCCTGATCCGATACCTGATCGACTGGATGGCAGAGACCGGCGAGCTGGGTGCGGAGGCCGCGCCGGCGCTCCGCTCCATCCTCGCCACCGAGATCTCACCCGAGCTGGTGCCGGCCCAGGATGGGCAGGCGGAGCACCCCGCCCAGAGCTCCGAGTCGGTCGTGGGCCCGTATGAGCTCCAGGACTTCCACCTCTATCACCTGCTCCGCTACGGCTACCGCCCCAGCCGGATCGCCTACCTGGCCCTCCAGGCCTGGGGCGACTCCCGCCGCGGGAGCTGGCCGGACCCTGCGGCCGCCGCCCAGCGACACCAGTACGACCTCCGCCAGATCAAGCACTGGTTGGCGGTGTTCTTGGAGCGGTTCATCGAGACCAGCCAGTTCAAGCGCTCCGCCCTCCCGAACGGGCCCAAGGTGGGGTCGGGCGGCTCGCTCTCGCCGCGGGGAGACTGGCGGGCGCCCAGCGACGCCTCGGCCCGGGCATGGCTCGAGGAGCTGGAGCGCAACGTCCCCGACTGAAGGGATGCGGGGCGGGACGCCCGCCCCTTCGGCTCTCTCGCCCACAGCCCCAGTTCAGGTGAACCTCAGGCACACCACCGTGACCAGCACCCCCGACAGGGAAGCCACGCCCGTCACCGATGCGGGCCGCGTTCCAGTTGGGAGCCCAGCCGAACCGTCGGCCGCCTCCACCGCGACATGGAGGGCGGCCGCCGCCACCAGGAGGCTGGGCAGCCCGATGCCGGGGAGTCCGAGGAGGGTCCAGACACCCACCCAGGTGGCGAGCACGGCAGCACCGGCCACCAGCACCCGGGGAGAGCGGCCTCGCAAACCCGCGGCGCCAGCCGGAGACCCCGCCCCCAGGATCCCCGCCACGAGGGCAGAAATCGACCATCCCCTGGCCCACAGTCAGCGCCTCACAGCGGCCCGGAGTGCGTCCCGCTGAGCGTCGAAATCCTGGTCGGTGGCGGACACCCGCGGATAGCCGATGCGGCTGGTTCGAACGTGGCGCCAACGGCAGAGGGCGTTGCCTAGATGCGCACACGGTCTGCGTTACAGGTGGGGCCTACTGAAACGGCTTGGGAGCCGAGCGCGTCCGCGAACGACCGTTCACGAGACAGCCCACCTGACGCGACCACACCCCCGCCTTGGCGTGACTTTTCGTTCCAATCCCCGAGGCCTGTCTCCCGGGCGACGCTCCCAGCCCGATCGTGATGCCACGGGCCGCCAAGCACCGGTGCCAGCTCTGCCGCCGGTAGGGCCTGCAGGAGGCGCACCACATCGACAGCGTCCGAGGTGAGTTCACAGAGTCCCCGAGGTTCACAAGGCCCCGGCCACCGCCCAGGCCTCCACCACCCGTCCGGATCTGCTGCGGCCGTGACTACCGGGGCTGGGTGAGCGCGCCAGGGCAGATCGCGGTCCTGGGTCCGCCCCGCACCGGCAAGACCAGAGTCGTCATCATCCCCATCGCCGCCTGGGCCCGACGCGCCCAGATGGGTACCGTCTGGGTCTTCGCCCCCCCGGCGTCGTGAATCACCTACCTCCCGGAGTCCGGCTGCTGGTCTGGCCCCCGCTGTGCGGCTGCTGCGCCTCGGAAACCGCCCCCCGGCGGGCGGAGGCGCTCGCCGTCGGCACCGGCCGGGGCCTGGAGGACGCCGGCCGCTGGCGCACCAGGGCCACCGAGCTCTGTGCCGCCCTCCTCCACGCCGCCGCCCTGGAAGGGCGCTCCGGTTGCCGGGCCAGCACCACCCCGTGGGCGACGACGATGAGGGCCAGGCCCCCACTGGTCACGAGGGGCCAGCGGCTCAGGACGGGGAAGGGCTGCGCCTGCCGAAGACCGGCTGCATCTGGGTGCCCAAAGCGCTGCTGGGCGATGATCCCCAGACCCGGGGTCAAGGGGTCGCCGGGGCAGTGTGAAGTCGTCGGCTGGCGGGAAGAGGCGGCTGCCCTCAGCAGCTCCCCGGCTGCAGCTCCAACGTGTAGGCGACCCCACTCCCCAGCGAAAGCGCCACCCCGGGGCTGGGGCTGGACACGGTGGTCGCGCCGATGTCGGGGGAAACCCCGAGAAGGGTCGCCCCCCCGGGCAGGGGCACCACCAGCCGACCCGCGTTCACGCTGACCACCTCAGCGCTGGACGGTGAGCGGCAGGAGCCGCTGTAGTGGTAGACGACCGCGGCTCGAGCGCCGTCCAGGGTTTGCGCGGCGAGGCGCCCGCCAACGGTGTAGGCCCAATCGTCGCCGGTGAGGGGATCGCTGTTGAGCGGGGTGGCGGTACCCTGGCCCCGGCCCTGAGTGACGGCGATCAGCGCCCCGAGGGCTGCCGCCTCAGCGGTCGAGATGGGAGCGCCGCCCCCCCAGCGGGTGGCGTAGTAGAGGGCCGGAGTGCCGAAGACGGCACTGCCCACGATGTGCGGGATGGCCTGGGCCCCGGTGAGCCTCCACCCGTCTCCGTCCATGAGGGTGAGTGGATCCACCGCGCTGACGGTGGAGGCACGGTCGGACCAGGCTTCGGCCGTGTTGGCGTCGTAGAGGCGGACCAGGTCCTCGTAGCGGACGAACTGGGGGGCCATGGCGCTGGCGTCGATCACCGCGGCGGGCTGGACGCCCCAGGCGTCTTGAGCGATCGAGCGCATGTAGCGCAGCAGGGCCGCCGCCCCCACGCCGAGCTGGGGACGGGAGAACGTCGACGCCGCTGGCATCAGCGAGCCCCAGTCCAGCTTGAGGCCATCGACGTGAAGGTCCTGGGGCCCGCTCCCCAAGAGGACCTGCATCTGGGTTTTGAGGGTGGCCGCGAAGCCAGTTGATGTGGGGTCCACCTTCATCTGGCTCACCGACCCCTTCGGCGTGACCCAGAGCGGCCACCAGAGCAGGACCTTGATCCCCTGCGCGTGCAGCTCGTTGACCAGGGTGCGCATCCCCGCCACCCCGCCGAAGCGGGCGCTGGGGGTGGCTCCTCCGAGGGTCGCCTGCCACTGGGCGTCGATGATCACGGTGAAATGCTGGAGGTGGAACTTCGCCCTCCAGACCGCTACGTACTGGCGCACCCAGGCGGCGGTGAACTCATCCTCGCGGCGGGCGGCGCCCGTCACCAGCTGCTGGCCCCAGGTGTCCACCAGCGGCCACGCCAGCCAGCTGGGCCGATGGCCGGGCGGCGCGGCCGTGGCAGCAGCTCCCATCGCGCTGAGGGCGTCGTGGTAGGCGACCAACCCATTTCGCGAGGAGTCGGCGAGGGTGATGACAAAGGTCGGGAAGCTAAGCCACCTGCCGAATGCTCCGGACCCAGACTGTCGTTGGGGCGCCGCGACGGTGCCGCCCGCTCCGATGTCCCGGATCCGGGAGAGGATCCCAAGCTGGTAGTTGACCTGGACTCGGCCCGTCTTGGAGATGGAGAGCTGGGTGGCGTTCGGCACCTGCTGCAGGCCGACCCCAACCCAGCCGGCCTGGCTCTCCAACTCCACGTCAAAGGGAGGGGGCGCGAAGGGAGCGGTGTAGGGGGCAACGGCGATGGGCCCCAGGCGCACGGTGGGGGTCAGGGTGGGAGAGCGGAACACCGGATCCGGGGTGAATCCCGAGGTGACCCGCGACATGTCGAGGCCCTTCTGGCCGACGGCGAAGAAGGCGGGCTCGAGGCCGGCCGCGGTGCCGAGCTCACAGGTGAAGTGAACGGTGAAGTAACCGGCCCGGACCGTCACCAGCGCCTGAAGCAGGTCGTGGCCGGAACCGTCCTTGGCGGAGACCGTGAGCCGACTCCCCGAGGCGGCAGCCGACCATTTCGCCCGCGCCGGCAGGGACGGCCGTCCGATGAGCGCCGCCAGCGGCATGCGAATGGTCCCTGTGCCGACGCCGTTGCTCAAGGTGAGCCAGGGCCCGTTGGGAGCGAGGGACAGACTGTATCCAGGCTCGGAGATCAGATAGCCTACACCGCCCGAGGCCAGCCGCTGGGGCTGCCAGGCCGTCCCACTCGCGCTCCCGGCCAGGGCCACGGGCCAGGTGGGCAGGGCCGCACCAAAGAGCGCCAGAGCCGAGGCCAGAAGCAGCAACGGCAGGTGGGTGTGGGGCCGTCGGAGGGCACGAGGGGCCACCCTGGCATCGTATCCAAGGCCGCTCTCAGGGCTTCCCGAGGTTTCACCTCCCGGTAGCCAAGAGATTCCTCTCGACTTGCCCCGGCCGTCCCGGTTTGTGCGTTATATTCGATACATGCTGAATGTGCCGTCAGAAGTGGACGGCGAGGCCAGACGAAGGGTGGTCGAGGACTTCGGCCGCTACTTCGGACGCTGGGGCTTGGCCCCGAGTGCGGGCCGTCTGTGGGGCTACCTCCTGATGAGCTCGGCACCAGCCAGCCTGGACCAGATCGCCGCCGACCTGCAGATAAGCAAGAGCAGCGCCAGCGTGGCGGCGCGCCAGCTCGAGCAGATCCTGCTCGCCCGGAGGAGCGGCCAGCCGGGATCCCGCCGCGCCCTCTACGAGGCCACGGAGTACGGCGACCACTTCATGGAGATGGTGGTCGACGCCTACCGCGCCTTCCTTGGCCTGTTCGAGTCGGCGGCGCGCGCCGCCCACGACCAGGTTGCGCGGGACCGGCTGGAGGGGATGAATCGCTTCTATCGCCTCTGGGTCGAGCAACTCTCCGAGGTCATCGAGCGTTGGCGGCAAGAGCACCGGTGACCAGCGGCCCCGCCCTCCGAACCGATGGCCTGACCAAGGACTTCGGATCCTCCCGCGGGGTCTTCGACCTCTCCCTTGAGGTCCAGCCCGGCGAGGTCTTCGGCTACCTCGGCCCCAACGGGTCGGGAAAGAGCACCACCATCCGCGCCGTGATGAACCTCATCCGGCCCACCGGCGGACGGGCCGAGGTCTTCGGGCTCGACTGCCAGTCGCACGCGGTCGAGGTGAAGCGCCTGGTCGGGTACCTCCCGGGCGAGCTTCCGGAGTGGGGCGGCCTTCGGGGCCGAGACGTGGTGGCCTACGTTTCCGGCTTGCGCGGCGACGTCGATCCGGGGAGCGTCAGAGAGCTGGCGGACCGGCTGGACCTAGACCTGAGCCGGAGGTATCGCGAGTACTCCTCGGGCAACCGCCGGAAGTTGGCCCTGGTGCTCGCGTTCATGCACCGCCCTCCCCTCCTGCTGCTGGACGAGCCCACCAACGGCCTCGACCCGCTCAATCAGCTGGAGTTCTTCCAGATGGTCTCCGAGGTCAGGGACCGCGGGGCCGCCGTCTTCCTCTCGTCGCACGTCCTCTCCGAGGTGGAGCGGGTGTGCCAGCGCGTCGGCATCATCCGAGGGGGACGCCTGGTCCAGGTGGCTGACCTCGGGTCCCTACACCACCTCCGATACCGCCGGCTGGAGGTCGACTTCGCCGGAGAGGTGCCCTCGGCGGCACTTCGAGCGGCGCCCGGCGTGGAGGAGGTCCAGATCGAGGACCACCACGTCAGCTGCCGTGTGCACGGCGACTTCGGACCCCTGCTCCGGGCACTGACGGATGGGAATGTGATCGACCTCAGCAGCCACGAGCCCTCTCTGGAGGAGATCTTTCTCGCCTACTACCGGGAGGAACCGACCGCCCCTGGGGGAGGCCCGGCGTCGTGACCGCCAGGGCGCCCGCCTCGGCACCGAGCGGGACCGCCACCCTCGTGCGCTACGGCCTTCGGGCCCATCGCTGGGCGGCAACCTTCATGGCCGGTCTGGGGTTCTTCGCCCCGGCCAGCACCGGCGCCACCTTCGTGGCGGCGGCCGGCGCAACCGCGGCCGCACGTGCCGCCTTCGGCCGCCAGACCACCGCCCTGGGAGGCCAGCTCGCCTACCTGGTACCGCTGCCACTCAACCCGTCCACCCCCGCCGGCTACATCTGGTGGAAGGGCCTGGCCTTCCTGCCCCTCGTCTTCGGGGCCTGGGGTCTGGCCGCGGGAACCGGTGCGATCCGCAACGAGGAGGAGCGGGGCCTCATGGAGAACTGGCTGGCAACCCCGATCACCCGGTGGCGCCTGGTGGTCGCGCGCTCTGGGTCGTTCGCCGCAGTGGCTGCAGCCGTGGTCCTGGTGACCGGGTTGGGCACCCTGGTGGGCGTTGCGGCAGCTGGGGCCCCAGCCAACCCAATCGGCCTCCTGGAGCAGGGGACAGCACTCCTCGGGTTCGCCCTCGTGTGTTGGGGAGTGGGGCTGGCTGCCGCCCAGCTGGCATCGACCCGGCGGTCGGCGATCGGCCTCGGGGCGTTGGTGCTGCTGGGACTCTACGTGCTGGACGTGGCGGCACGGGTCGACCCGGCGTTCTCGACCTGGGCGCTGGCGTCGCCGCTGCGGCTGGTCGACCTCACCACCGCCATCGTGCCCGGCGGGCGCTTCGACGCCGCGGCCACCGCCGCCCTCTTCGGGATCGCAGCTGTCCTCTTGGCGCTGACCGGTGCGGCGTTCAGTGCTCGCGATCTGGGCTCGCCGCTGTTCCGGCGCCGCCCACGGCAAGTGGCATCGGGCCGCCAACCCTCGGGCAGCAGCTGGGAGCGCGTTCCAGTCGTGCGCTCCCTCTGGGAGCAGCGGGTCGGCCTGTCGGCGTGGCTGGTGGGGACCGCGGTCGGCGCCGCCCTGATGACCTCCTTGGCCCGCTCCGCCGGGAGCGCCCTTTCAGCAAACCCCAGTTTCCGCTCCTACCTCCGGGCCTCCGGCACCAGTCAGGCGACGCTGGCCGCGGTCAGCCAATTCTGGTTTGGGATCGCCGCGGTGGTGGTGGCCGCCTACGCGGTCACCCAGACCTCACGCTGGGCCAGCGAGGATGCCAACGGGCGCCTCGAGATGGAACTCTCCCAGCCGATGCCACGCTGGCGGGTGGTGGCTGAGCGGGCCGCGGCGCTGCTGGTTGGGGCGAGCGGGATAGCCGCGGTCGGCGGCCTCGCCGTCGGCGTCACCGCACCCAGCCAGGGCCTCAACCTTGACCTTCCCAGTCTGGTCGTCGCCAGCGCCCTGCTGGTCCCGCTGGGCTTGACCTTCGGTGCCCTCGGTGCCCTCATCATCGCCTGGGCTCCCCGGCTGGCGGTTCCGGTTCTGGGCCTGGTGGCGGTGGTGAGCTTCTACGTCCCGATCCTGTCCCCGCTGCTCCGGTGGCCATCCTGGACTCCCTACCTGTCCCTCCTCCACCTGTACGGGACGCCGTTGACCACCGGGGTGGACTGGGCGGGCCTGGCCGCGATGCTGGGCATCTTGGCGGTCGGGTTCAGCGGAGCCGCGGGCGCGATGCGCCAGCGGGAGGTGGGAAGGTGAGGACCGCATTGCCCCCCAGCTCCCTCCACCACTGATCGCCGCCCTGGTCCAGAGATGCGGACCACCGTGCACCGTCAGTTCGCGGAGCCCAGGGAGGGCATTGAACCCGCCACCCTTTCCTTACCAAGTTCCCAGCCCCTGGCGCTGTGCAGCCGACAGTGGGGGGCAGTCAAGAACCAATGCCCTTGGGTGGTCTCCGAAAGGAATGCGCAGAGCGCACAAAGTCTCCAAGTCAGCGAGGCACCTCCGCCACCTCCCCCGGACCCCTCCGGCTTTCCCTCTCCCCACCCACTCTTTGAGGTCAGTGCGCAAGTCAGCGACATTCGCCGAACTCGCCTCGGCCAGCAGCCACCCGAAGAATCGCAGTTGGCCGCGGTAGTTGGTCGCGGGCGTGGAGCCCCGCATTAAGTGCCGGAGGTGGGCCAGCCACGCGGTGACGTGCTGACGGGCGACCCCCTCGGCCCGGTTGGGCCAGCCCCGGCTCTCCGCTTGAGTGGTCGTGCCACGCTGTGCCAGCGGTGGCGATGGTCCATGTTGTCCACTCAAGTGGTGGCCCTGAGATCAGAAGAGCCCAGGGCGGGGATTGAACCCGCGACCTCTTCCTTACCAAGGAAGCGCTCTACCACTGAGCTACCTGGGCGTGGGCGGGAGAGGATTCGAACCTCTGTAGGCGACGCCAGCTGATTTACAGTCAGCCCCGTTTGACCACTTCGGTACCCGCCCGTCGCGGAGTATACCGAGCCATACCGGACCAACCGTCACGGCTTGTCCACCCCCCACAGGAGGTCCTCCAGGGATGGGACCAGACCCGCTGCCCCCAGTTGACTTCGACACCTTCAGCCGCCTCGACATCCGCACCGGGGTGGTGCGCAGCGCCGTGCCGTTCCCCGAGGCTCGCAAGCCCGCCCTCAAGTTGGAGGTGGACTTCGGCCCCCCGATCGGCTCCCGCCAGTCCAGCGCCCAGCTCACCCTCCACTACCGGGCCGAGGAGCTGGTGGGGCGGGAGGTCCTGGCGGTGGTGAACTTCGCCCCCCGAAGGATCGCCGGGTTCAAGAGCGAGGTGCTGGTGCTGGGCATGCTCAACCCGGAGGAGGACGGCGAGGTGATCCTGATCGGGCCCGACCGGACCGGCACCAGAGGCTGGCGGCTGGGATAGGGATCGCCAGACCGCGCGTCGCGAACAGCTAAGATCCGAGGGTGGAGGGGCAGCCCCCAAGAGCGGCAAGGAGACGGCAATGAGCATCATGCGGCGGATGTCTGACCTCTTCCAGCAGAAGGCCAACCGGGTGCTGGACCGGGCCGAGAACCCGATCGACGCCCTGGACCTCTCGTACCAGAAGCAGATGGAGGCCCTGCAGCAGGTCAAGCGCAGCGTCGCCGATGTCCTCACCTCCGAGAAGCGTCTGGAGATCCAGGCCGCACAGCTGCAGCAGAGCCAGGACAAGCTGCAGGGGCAGGCGAAGCTGGCGCTGCAGCAGGGCCGCGAGGACCTGGCCCGCCTGGCCCTCACCCGGGCTCAAGACGCCCAGAACCAGGCGCAGGGGCTTCAGTCCCAGATCACCCAGCTCAAGGACCAGGAGCAGAAGCTGGAGATCACCGCCCAGAAGCTCCAGGCCAAGGTCGAGTCCTTCCGGACCCAGCGGGAGACGATGAAGGCTCAGTACTCGGCCGCCAAGGCCTCCACCCAGGTGGGCGAGGCGGTGACCGGGCTCAGCGAGCACATGGCCGACGTCAACCTGATGATGGAGCGGGCCCAGGACAAGACCCAGCAGATGCAGGCGAGGGCGGCGGCCATCGACTCCCTCGTGGACAGCGGGACCCTGGACCAGATCGGCATCAGCTCCGGTGACGACATCGAGCGCCAGCTCCAGAGCGGGCTGACCGCCTCCGATGTCGACGCCCAGTTGGCCCAGCTCAAGCAGGAGGTGCTGGGAGCACCCAAGGAGGCGCCTCGCCTGGAGTCCGCCACACCGCCCCCCTCCCCGCCCCCGGTGGCGGCGGTCGGCGAGGTGTCCGGGGAGGTGCGGGAGACCGTCGTGGTGCGCATCCAGGGAGAGGACCAGTACCGTCTGGCGGTGTCCGAGCAGCCTCAGCTTGAGCCCCTGGACCGGTCCCTCTCTGAGGCGATCGCGAGCCAGGACCAGAAGGGGTACGCAACGGCCCTGTCCGCCCTGCTCAACTTCGTCCGCTCCCACGGCACCAAGGTTGGGGCGGACGACCTGGTGTCCTCAGACGTGGTCCTGCCCTCGGAGGACATGACGCTGGAGGAAGCCACAAGCCTGCTCTCAGAGGACGGCAACGTGGTCGACGCCGAGCCCTCCACGGCCTGAGCTCAGACCGGCACACCCCAGAGGGCGAACCAGCGGTCCAGGTCCGGCTCCACCGGGAGATCCTCCTTGGCCACCGCGGCCAGGCGCATCTCCTCCGCGTTGTCGCGGCGTCGCTCCCCACTGGGCACGAACGGGTAGAAGGTGGCCTCCTTGTACCCGTAGATCCAGTAGACGGTGCGGCCGGCTCCCGTGAAGGGGAACACCGCCGCCAGGAGGCAGTCGCCCAGCCCCTCGTCCAGAAGGCCGGTGGCCACGGCGTGGATCGCCGCCAGCAGCGCGTCGAACTGCTTGCCCTCCACCAGCAGCCACTCGAAGCCCAGGTCGTCCTTCACCTCCCGGACGGCCAGGGAGTCCTCCGGGGAGGTCTTGTCCTGCAGCCCCAGCATCGCCACCGTGTCGGCGGTGAGCTGCTGGAAGCGGCCGGAGGGAAGAGAGCGGAAGACGATCCCCACCCGGTCCATGGGGCTGAGCCCGGCCGAGGTCTGGAGGGTGAGCATCGCCGTGCTCATCGCGAAGATCTTGTCCTCGTTGGACTTGGGCAGTCGGGTCCGGCCGAGGATCGAGTCTAGGAAGCCCACACCCCCACTCTAGCGGGAGATGCGCGCCTCCAGCTCAGAGAGCTTGGCGAGGCGGTGCTCCAGAGAGGGGTGGGTGGAGAACAGCTCCGCCAGGCTGCCCTTGCGGGCTCCGATCGCGGGGAAGATCATGAAGGCGTTCGCCGACTGCACCTGGCGCAGGTCGCGGTCGGGGATCCGACTCATGGAGCCGCTGATCTTCTGCAGCGCCGAGGCAAGCTGCGAGGGCTCCTGGGTGATGATCGCCGAGCCCCGGTCGGCGGCGTACTCGCGGTAGCGGGAGAGCGCCCGGATCAGAACAAAGCTGATCGCCCAGACCACCGCCGCCACCAGGATGATGAGGATCATCCCCTGGCCCTCGTCGGAGCCCCTCCCCCTACCGTATCCGCCCCCGCCATACCCGAAGCCACCGAACATCCCGAACCACATTCCGGACTGGACTATCAAAGACGCCACGGTGGCGAAGAAGCCGGCCATCGCCATCACCTTCACGTCCCGGTGGATGACGTGGCTGAACTCATGGGCCAGCACCGCCTCCAGCTCACGGGGCTCCAGCTGATTCAGGATCCCGGTGGTCACCGCCACCACCGAGTGCTTGGGGTTGCGACCGGTGGCCAGGGCGTTGGGCACCGGGGACGGGATCACCGCCACCTTGGGCATGGGCATCCCGGTGAGCTGAGCCAGCCGGCCCACGATGTCATAGAGCTGCGGGTACTGCTGGGGGGTCACCATCTGGGCGTGCAGCGCGGCCAGCACCATCCGATCGGAGAAGTAGTACTGGGCCGCCAGCAGCACCGCCACCACCACCACGATGGTCACGACCCCGGTGTGGAGCAGGAGCAACACGCCGACGAAGGCGAGGTAGACCACCGCCAGGAGGAACAGGGTGAGAAACATCCGGGCGGTCAGACCGACATCGGTGCCCAACTTGCGCTGCATGCACCATGTATATACCCGTTTGCTGGGAGTTCACGCAGCGGCGAACCAGAGGGTCCCTCGGCCCGGACGCTAACATGGGCGCCCGGGAGGGGCTGAGCAGCGGAGGTCGCGCACACTTGTTCTTCGGAATCGACATCCTGATCGCCGCCGCCGCCGCCGGCGTGATCGGGCTCGGCCTGCGCACCCGGCTCGGGCGCCGCCTCATCGATCTCTTCCGGCAGAAGCTGGGGCACCTCCTGGATCGGGCGGAGAACCCCGTGGAGGCGCTGGACCTCTCATACCAGAAACAGGTCGAGGCCCTGCAGCAGGTGCGCCGGGGGGTGGCCGACGTGGTCACCTCGGAGAAGCGCCTTGAGATTCAGGCCAGCCAGCTGCGCCAGAGCCAGGAGAGGCTCCGCGACCAGGCCCGCCAGGCCCTGCTCCAGGGCCGCGAGGACCTGGCCCGCCTGGCGCTGACCCGGTCGCAGGCGGCCGCCACCCAGCTGGACCAGCTCCAGCAGCAGGTGACCCAGCTCCGGGACCAGGAGGCCAAGCTCGAACTGACCGCCCAGCGCCTCCAGGCCCGGGTGGAGAACTTTCGGAGCCAGCGGGACACCCTCAAGGCCCAGTACTCGGCGGCGCGCGCCTCCGCGCGCATCGGCGAGACCGTCACCGGGATCTCCAAGGACATGGGCGACGTCAACCTGATGCTGGAGCGGGCGAGGGACCGGACCCAGGAGATGCAGGCCCGGGCCGCGGCCATCGATCAGCTCGTGGCCACCGGTGCACTCGATACCATGGGGAGCGGCGGCGACGACCTCGACCGCCAGCTGAGGGCCATCCAGGGGGAGACGGAGATCGAGGCGCAGCTGCAGCGGCTTCGCCAGGAGGTTCTGCCCGCACCCCCGCCTGGCCCCCTGCTCACTGCCCCAACCGACAACGACTCGGAGCCATCCAAACCGTCAGAGGGAGGTTAGACCAAGTGCTGCACGTCATCGCGTTCATCGTCATCGGGGTGGTCATCGGGGCCCTGTACATCCGCCAATCGCGCGGCGCGGCGGCCACCATCCGGGTCATCGCCGGCCTGGCCGGCGCTCTGATTGGGGGCTTCGTGTCCCTGGCGATCCTGGGCAGCAGCAGCACCACCGGCAAGTACGGCAGCCTGCTGGTGGCTATCGTGGTGGCGGTGGTCCTCTCGGCCCTCGCCGCCGTGGGCACCCGGCCCAGCGCCGCCTGAGCGCCGGAGGTCAGCTGCCGCCGCTGGCGAAGAAGTCCTGGGCGGCGCGCCGGTCGATCTCCATCTGGCGCACCAGGTCGGAGTCTGATCCGAAGGCCATCTGGCCCCGGAGCCGGCGCAGCACCGCCACGGTGACGTCGGCGCCATAGAGCTCGGGGGTCGGCCCCAGCCCGTGCACTTCGAAGCGTCGGTCGCGCCCCTGAAAGTGGGGCCGCAGCCCGATGCTTCCCACCGCGGGCCGGGGCTGGCCTCCGGCTCGCCGCCAGCTCATGACATAGACGCCGTCCGGCGGCAGGAGCTGAGCCGGCAGGGTCTGGATGTTGGCCGTGGGGAAGCCGAGCCCACGCCCCAGGCCGTCACCCGCCACCACCTCCCCCATCACCTCGAAGGGTGCGCCGGTGAAACCCGGGTACTCCTCGACCCGGCCCTCCTGCAACAGCCGGCGCAGCTGGGTGCTGCTCACCTCGGTATCGCCAACGCGCACCGGGTCCACGACCTCAAGCCGCAGGCGTTGGTCTCTCGCGTAGCGGCGGACGAAGTCGATTCCGCCGGTGCCGGCGCGCCCCAGCGACAGCCGGGGCCCGCCCACCAGGCCGATGACCGGATAGCGGTGCCGGAGGCGGTCGAGGAACTCCTCCGGCTCCATGGCTCGCAGGCGGTCGTTGAAGGGCACGACTTGGATGGCGTCCACCCCCACCCGACTCAGCAGCCGTCGCCGCATCTGCAGCGGGGTGAGCAGCCCTGGCACCGTGGCAGGACGGAGCAGATGGGAGGGGTGGGGCTCGAACGTGACCGCCACCACCACCCCTTGCTCCCCCGCCATCCTCCGAGCCGCAGCCAGGAGGCGTTGGTGGCCCAGATGGACACCGTCGAAGTTCCCCACCGCCAGCACCGCGGGTGAGTCGGTGGCCGGCGGGCCGGTCAGGGGCATCCCGAAGGCGGCCACCACCGAATCGGGGCGCCCTTCGTCAGCCACCGATCGGAGCGATCACCTTGACCGGCTGGAAGCGCAGGCCGGCCAGCTTCCCCACCGCCAGCAGCTTTCCGTCCGGGCCGTGGGCGCGCCCCTCCTGGCCAGGGGACCCTGTGGGGCCCTCCGGGGCCCGCTGGAGCCAGGCGCCCTGACCGCGCTGGACCGCGCCGGCCGCTCCGGGCAGGAGGTCGACCCGCGGCATCGACGTCACCGCGGCCTCGGGGGGCAGCAGCAGCGCCCTGGGGTCGCTGGACGCCAGCAGCTGCTCCAGGGAGACCGCCTCCTCAAGGCGGAACGGCCCATAGGCGGTCCGCTCCAGCCAGGCCAGAAGCCCGCCCACACCCAGGCGCTCGCCAAGGTCGGTGGCCAGCACCCGCAGATAGGTGCCCTTGCCGCACACCACCTCTATCTCGACCTCCGCGACCTCGCCCGGGGTGAACGACTTGACGCGGATGCTGTGGATCTCGGCGACCCGGGCCTTGCGCTCCACCGTCAATCCCTGGCGGGCCAGCTCGTACAGGTGCCGGCCCTGGTGACGCACCGCCGAGTGCATCGGCGGGATCTGCTCGATGCGCCCCACAAAGGTCGCCAGGGCCGCCTCCACCTGGTCACGGTCGATGGCCGCCGCCGAAGCTCCTCGGCGCACCTCGCCCTCCAGGTCGCCGGTGTCAGAGAGCTCGCCGAGGCGGAGGCGGGCGTGGTAGGTCTTGGGCTCCCGCAGGATGTACTCCACCAGCCGTGTGGCCCGCCCGACACAGAGGGGCAGCACCCCGGTGGCCGCCGGGTCCAGCGTGCCGGCGTGGCCGACGTGGCGCTCCCCGAGAACTCGGCGGGCGTCACGAATGACCGCGAACGAGGTCATGCCCTCAGGCTTGGCCAGGTTGAGCACTCCGCTCACCCCCGGCGGGGCGCCGCTCCTGCGCAGCGGGTTGGGGACCAGCTCGGTCCGCGGAGTCACGGCGCCGCCTCCGCCGCCACCGCGGCGCGCACGGACTCTAGCAGCGTCGCCTCGACCTCAGCGAGCGGGGCCCGGACCTCCGCCCCGGCGGCGCGGAAGTGCCCGCCGCCCCCCAGCGCCGCCACCAGCTGGTGCGCCCCGAGGCCGCCCCTGGTGCGCACGCTCACCTTGGTCACCTGGGGGCCGTCCTGCTTGAAGAGGACAGCGCACAACATGGTGTCCAGGCTCTGCAGGAGGTCGATGATCCCCTCGGTCTCCTCCATCTCCGCCCCCGCCTCGGCGAGCATGCCCTGGGTCACCTCGGTCCAGATCAGCCTGCCCTCCAGTTCGTAGCGGGCCGCGCCGGCAGCCAGTGCCTGAAGACGGAGCGTCGTGGCCGGCCGCCACTTGTAGCTCCGCAGGGCCACGAAGGCCGGATCGGCCCCGAGGTCGGCGAGCTCGGCCCCCGCGCGCAGCACCGCAGCGGTGGTGTTGTCGTGGCGGAAGCCGCCGGTGTCGGTGAAGACCGCGGCGTACAGGTTGGTGGCCATGGCGGGGGTGATCTCCGCCCCCCAACGCCGCAGCAGGCCCAGCACCACGATCCCGGTGGCGGCCGCCTGGCGGTCCACCACCCCCAGGTCGCCGAACCCATCGTTGCTGGCGTGATGGTCGAAGAGGATGGTGAGCGGGGCCGAGCTGAGCCGCGGGCGCAGGTTGCCGAAGCGCGAGGGACTCCCGGCGTCGAAGGCGGCCACCACCGCGTCGAGTGACCCCGGCTCCTGGTTCACCCGGGAATAGCCGGGAAGGTAGGCGAGACTTCGGGGCAGGGGATCTGGCGCCAGCACCGAGACCCGCTTGCCGAGCTGCTCCAGGTACTCGCCAAAGGCCAGCGCCGACCCCAGGGAGTCGGCGTCGGCATCCTGATGGGCGACGCACACGAACTCGCTGTGGGTCTGGATCGCCGCCCGGATCACCTCGAGACTGTCATTCACCCTGAGCCCGCCCCGAGCCCGGCGACTCCAGCGAGCGCAGCAGCGCCGTGACCCGGGTGCCGCGGGCGATCGACTCGTCCAGGCTGAATTCCAGCCGCGGCACCCGGCGCAGGTTCTCCAGCCGCTCCCCGAGCAGGTGGCGCAGAAAGCCGGTCATGCCGCGCAGCGCCCGCAGGGTGCGCTGGCGCTCGGCCTTGTCGCCCAGCGTGCTGACCCGCACCTTCGCCTCCGAGAGGTCGGGGGCGCACTCCACCTCCAACACGCTGACCAGGTTGAGCCTGGGGTCCTTGACGTCGTGGGCCAGAGCCAGGGCCAACTCCTGACGGAGCTGCTCGTTGAGGCGTTCGCGCCGATGGCCGCGGGTGGAGTCGCGCGGGGTCACCCGCGGCCTCCGACCGCCGGCTCAGCGGTTCCGCTGCTGCACCACATAGGACTCCAACACGTCGCCTTCGGCGAAGTCCTGGAAGGACCCGAGGTCGATTCCGCACTCATAGCCGGCGGCGACCTCGCGGACGTCGTCCTTGAAGCGCCGCAGCGACTCAACCTTGGCTCGTTGGACCTCGCGGCCATCCCGGATCACCGCCACCGTGGAGCCGCGGCTCACCTTGCCCTCGGTGACCTGGGAGCCGGCGATCAGCCCGCTCCGCGGCACCTTGATCCGGACCTTCACCTCGGCCCTCCCCTCGAACACCTCCTCGAAGGTGGGCTTGTGCAGTCCCTGGATGGCGCGCTCGATGTCGTCGGTGATCTGGTAGACCACATCGTAGGTGCGCAGGTCGACCCCCAGACGTTCCGAGGCGGCTCGCGCGCCGGCGTCGGGCCGAACGTTGAAGCCCACGACGATGGCGTTGGCGGCCGCCCCCAGGTCGACGTCGGCCTCGCGGATGGGGCCGACGCCTTCGTACACCAACCTCAGCCTCACGGTCGGGTCGGAGAACTTCAGCAGGGTCGAGCGGAGCGCCTCGAGGGCCCCGTGGGTGTCCGCCTTCAGGACCAGATCCAGGTCGCGCAGTTGCTCGTCGCCCTGCCGGCTGAGCTCGGCCAGGCTGACGCGGGAGGTGTCGGCCCATCCCTGCCGGACCGCCACTCTGGCGTCCATCGCCCTGGTCCTCGCCTCCTTCTCGCCGGACAGGACCAAGAGGCTGTCGCCTGCCACTGCCACCTCGGGCAGGCCGGTCACCTGGGCGGGCAGCCCCGGCCCGCAGCTCTCGATTCGTCGACCGCGATCGTCGATCAGGTCGCGCACCCTCCCGGCGACCGCGCCCACCACGAAGTAGTCCTGGCGGCGCAGGGTTCCCTCCCGGACCAGCACCGAGGCCACCGGGCCGCGGCCGCGGTCCATCTGGGAGTCGATGACCGTTGCCTGCGCCGGAGCGGTGGGATCGGCGAGCGGTGGGTTGAGGTCGGTGACCAGCAGGATCATCTCCAGGAGGTGCGACATCCCCTCCCCGGTCTTGGCCGAGACCGGAACGCACACGACATCGCCGCCAAAGTCCTCGGCGACCACTCCCCGCTCGGCCAGTTGCTGCTTCACCCGGTCGGGGTTGGCGTCCTCAAGGTCGATCTTGTTGATCGCCACCAGGATCGGCACCCCGGCGTTGTGAACGTGCTGGATCGCCTCCTCGGTCTGAGGCATCACCCCGTCGTTGGCGGCGACAACCAGAACCGCCAGGTCGGTGATGTTGGCGCCCCGAGCCCGCATCGCCGTGAAGGCCTCGTGCCCTGGGGTGTCGATGAAGGTGATGACGCGGCCCTCATGGCTCACCACCGAGGCCCCGATGCGCTGGGTTATACCCCCGGCCTCGCGTGCCGCCACGTTCGACTCGCGGATGGAGTCCAGCAGGCTGGTCTTGCCGTGGTCGACGTGGCCGAGGACCGTGACCACCGGGGGGCGCGGCACCAGACCGGCCCGATCCGCGTCCCGGCCGGCGCGTTCGGGCGCTGCGGGACGCGCCACCTCCGCCGCCGCCTCAGGGGCCCCCAACTCAACCTCAAGCGCCTCCGCCACCAGGTTCGCGGTTCCGGGGTCCAGGGACTGGTTGATGGTGGCCAGGACCCGGTGCTGCAGCAGGATCTTGGACACCTCCGCGGCGGACACCCCGAGCGCGTCGGCCAGGGACTTCACGGTGAGGTTGGTGGGGAGCTCCACCCTTTTCAGCTTGGCGATCGGATTCCCTCCTTGACGGGACCGGTGGTGGCCCCCGGCGGGTCCGGGCAGGCCGAATTGGAGATCATACCGGCGAACGCCGCCTCCACGGCCGCCGGAACTGGCACCGCCGCAGGCAGCCGAAGGGCGCGCGGGACGGCCCGGCGGCGGCGGGCCGCCAACCAGCACTCCATCTTGGCACAGACGTAGGCGCCGCGTCCGGGTCCGCGATGCCCGGGGCCGTCCACAACCACCTTTTCGCCATCCCGACGGAGCCGGACCAGCTCCGACTGGGGACGGCGCTCCCGGCATCCGAGGCAGCTGCGCTGCGGCACTCGGGGGGGCGCCGTGGGTCCCTGGCCGGAGCTCACGGCTCGGCCGTCTCAGATCTGATGTCGATCCGCCAGCCGGTGAGGCGCGCCGCCAGCCGAGCGTTCCTCCCCTCCTTGCCGATCGCGAGGGAGAGTACCTGGGGGGCGACTACGATGGACGCCCGCCGCGCCTCCAGGTCGGTGCGCACCGAGATCACCTCGGCCGGAGCCAGCGCGCGGGCCACGTAGATCGCGGGGTCCTCCGCCCACTCGATGATGTCGACCTCCTCCCCCGCCAGCTCCCCCACCACCGCGCGGATCCGGGTGCCCCTCGGCCCGATGCAGGCCCCCTTGGGGTCGACCCCTGGACGCCGGGACTCCACCGCCACCTTGGCCCGCACCCCGGGCTCCCGGGCCACCCCCCGGATGACCACGGTCCCCGCCCCGAGCTCGGGCACCTCCACCTCCAGGAGCCGACGCAGCAAGAGTGGTGAGGTGCGGGAGGCGCGCACCTCCACCAGCTCGGGCCCGCCCCGCCGCGACTCCATCAACACGACCTTCACGTGCTGGCCTCGCCTGAGGCGCTCCCCGGGGATCTGCTCCACCTGGCCGAGGAAGGCCTGCAGATGACCCGCACGCAGGAGCCAGGTGTCGCCGAGTCGGCGTTCCACCACCGCATCCATCAGCTGGCCGCGACGCTCCACCGCCTCGTCGGCGAGCCGGGAGAGGCGGGAGTCGCGCAGCTCCCGGCCCAGCTTCGCCCGGGCGATGCGGGCCGCCCTGCCGACCACCGCGGGGGAGAGCACCAGCGGCTGGGGGATCCCGGCCGGATCCGCCGACGGGATCACGACCTCAAGCCTGCCGCCCTCCGGCGAGAGCCTCACCTCCAGCCCGCTGACGTCCTGGCCCGACTCAACCAGGGCCTCGGTAACCGCCAGCGACACCTCGGCGACCAGCCGCTCGGGCGGCGCTCCGAACTCCTCTTGAAGCCGCACCAGCGCCTCCTCCAGCGCCCCCCTGCCGGCCGAGGTCATATGTCCACCACCACCTGGGCGGACTCGATGTCCGGCCGGGCCACCGTGACCCGCCCCACCCGCCCGCTGCGGCGCCGAAACTCGAGCTCCAGCGACTCTGCCGAGAGGCTGACCAGCCGACCCTCGAAGACGGCCTCGCCCGTGGGCAGCACGAGGCGGACCCGAAGGCGGCGACCGAGGCTCATCCGGTAGTCCGCGTCACCCAGAAGGAAGCGCTCGGCGCCTGGCGACGACACCTCCAGAGAGTAGTGCTCGGGAAGCTCCGGCTCGCGGAGATCAAGGAGCTGGGACACCGCCTCGCTCGCCGCGCCGCACTCGTCGATGGTTATCCCTCCGGGGCGGTCCACGGTGAGGCGGAGAAGCGGGCCGCGCCGGCCACCTTTCCAGGAGCAGTCCAGGAGGGTGATCCCGAGGGCCTCGAGGACCGGCTCCACCATCCGCCGCATCGCGGCGCTGTCGGGCCCACCGCCGCCGGGCCGGGAGGCCCGCGCCGCCCCTGTCACGGATTCACCCCCAGTCGGCCCACCCGGGCCGGGGTCAGCGCCGGGTGGCTGGGATAGCAGCCGCCCGGGAGCCACCGCCCTGGCGCACCGTCACCTGGCGATCCAGCTGCCGCCAGGCCGTGAGCAGGGCGGCCGCGTTGAAGATCGAGGAGTAGGTCCCGGAGAAGATGCCGATCAGGAGCGCCAGCACGAAGCCCTGGACGGACGCCCCTCCCAGAAGGACCAGGGTGAGCAGCACGAAGAGCACGGTGAGCGAAGTGTTGAGGGATCGGGACATCGTCTGGGCGATGGAGAGGTTGACCACCTGGTCGAAGGTCATCCGTGGCCCCTGGACGCGGAGGTTCTCCCGGATCCGGTCGAACACCACGATCGTGTCATGGACGCTGAAGCCGATGACTGTCAGCATCGCGGTCACGAACAGCGAGTCGACCTGGACTCCGAACAGCGTGCCGAGGATGGCGAACGTGCCGACCACGACGATCACGTCGTGCAGCAGGGCAGCGATGGCCGACACGCCGAACTTCACGTCCTGGAACCGCACGGACACCCACAGCAGGATGCCGATGGAGCCGAGGATGACCAGCAGGATCGCCTGCTGCGTCAGCTCGGAGCTGATGATGGGCCCGACGGTCGTCTGCTCGCGGATCTCCGCGATGGGCCCGAACTTCGCCTGGAGGGCCGTGGCCAGCTCGCCGAGCT
>DAHUYV010000027.1 GCA_027306885.1 Candidatus Dormiibacterota bacterium | reverse complement strand
GCCCTGCCCAACACCAGCCTTGCGGCCGATGTCGTCGGCTTCGTCAACGCCAGCGGGATGGGCCAGTACGGCCTGGAGGGCTACTACAACTCGGTGCTGGCGGGCAAGCCCGGCTCCGAGTCGGTGGTGACAGACCTCCAGGGCAACCCGGTGGTGCTCGGCTCGGCTCCCCAAACCCCGGCGGTGCCGGGCCGGAACCTCATCACCAGCCTCGACGCCCCGATCCAGGCGACGGTGGAGAAGGACCTGGCGGCTGAGGTCCAGAAGGTCAACGCCAGCTCCGGGACCATGATCGTGATGAACGTGCACACCGGGGGGATCGTGGCCTGGGCCGACTACCCCTCCTACAACGCCAACAACTACGCGACCGAGCCGGTGAGCCTCTTCAAGGACGCGGGGGTCGCCGACCTCTACGAGCCGGGGTCGGTGGGCAAGGTGATCACCTTCGCCGGAGCCCTGAACCACAACGACATAACCCCCACCGAGACCTTCGACGAAACCGGTCAGGTGACGGTCCAGGGGGCCACCATCCGGGACTGGGACCTGCGCGCCCACGGGGTGATCACCATGAACTGGGTGCTGGAGGACTCCCTCAACGTGGGGGCGGTGCACGTGGAGCAGATCGAGGGAGCCCGGCCCTTCTACAGCAACCTGCAGGCCTTCGGGATCGGCCAACCCACCGGGATCGACCTGGCCGGGGAGTCCAACCAGGCCCTCCCCGCCTACGCCCAGACCCAGCCGCTGCAATTCGCCACCTACAGCTTCGGGCAGGGCTACGTGGCGACCCCCATCCAGATGCTGGCGGCGGTGAACACCGTCGCCAACGGCGGGGTGTGGGTCCAGCCTCACGTGGTCTCGGAGATCACCGGCGGCGGCAAGCCGACCACGTACATCAAGCCCCAGACCCGGCGGGTGATCAGCGCGGCGGCGGCTCAGACCCTCAGCCAGATGATGGTGGGGGTGGTCGACGCCGCGGGCGCCTCCGGCTACCAGGCGAGGATCTGGCCCGCCTGGAAGGGCGAGATCGCCGGCAAGACCGGGACCTCCTCGGTGTCGAACGGGCACGGCACCTACGGCAACAACACCATCGACTCCTTCGTGGAGTTCCTGCCCGCCAGCAATCCCCAGTACTCGATGATCTGCATCATCCGCGATCCCCAGGTGCCGGCCGTGCTCCGCGAGGGCGCCTATGACGCGGCCCCCACCAGCAGGCTGGTGACCCAGGCGCTGATCGCGCGGTTCCACCTCCAACCCTAAGATGCCCCGAGTGACCGGACTGGCCGCGGCGGGCGCCTTCGTGGGCGGGGTGGTGATCTTCCCTCCCGCGATCGCCGGGCTGAGGCGGCTCGGCATCCGCCAGCGGGAGCGCAGCGAGGGGCCAGGGTCCCACCTGATCAAGGCTGGCACCCCCACCGCTGGAGGCGTGGTGTTCTGCCTGGTGCTGGCGCTCGCCTGGGCCCTTGGGCCCCGCGGCGCACCGGGGGGTGTGGTGGTGGCGGCCGGCCTGCTGGGGGCCGGGGTGGGCCTCTTCGACGACCTGACCAAGGTGCGCTCCGGAGAGGGCGTCCGGGTCCTGCCCAAGTTCGCCCTGCTGCTCGGTTGCGCTCTCGCTCTGGCGGTCGGGCTGGAGCTCACCGGCGCCGGCCGGCAGCTGATCCCAGCGCTCGGCTGGCGGGACCTTGGGCTCGGGGGGATCGCCCTCGCCGCCTTCGCGGTCCTCGCCACCGCGAACGCGGTGAACCTCACCGATGGGGTGGACGGGCTCGCCGCGGGCAGCGCCGTCCCCTCCTTCCTCGCCATCGGGGTGGCGGCCTTCCTCGAGCACCGCCCCGGCCTGGCGGAGACCTGCTGGGCGGTGGCCGGAGTGCTGGTGGCCTTCCTCCTCTACAACCGGCCGAGGGCGCGGATCTTCATGGGTGACGCCGGGTCCCTGGCATTGGGGCTGATGCTGGCGGTGGCCGCCGCCGAGACCGGGTTGCTGGTGCTGCTGCCCCTCTTGGCGGCGGTCTTCCTCGCCGAGACCATCTCGGTGATCCTCCAGGTGGGGTTCTTCAAGCTCACCCATGGCCGGCGGCTCCTGCGCATGAGCCCGCTGCACCACCATCTCGAGCTGGGGGGGATGGGGGAGTGGGGAGTGGACCTCCGGCTCTGGGCGGCCTCCTTGGCGGCGGCGGTCCTGACGCTGCTGTGGGCGGCCTGGGCCGGGCTCGGGGGTGGGGCGGCGTGATCGCCCGGGTGGAGCGCTGGATCCCGGTCGCCCACGCCCGCCCGAGGAGCCGCCGGGGCCTGGTGGGCCGACTCCCCGAGGTGGACGTGTGGTTGGTGCTGATCACGGCCGCTCTCTGCGCCCTGGGGCTGATCATGGTCTACGTGGCGAGCGCCGGCTCAGCCTTCAACACCTACGGCAACCCCGCCTTCTTCTTCGAACGCCAGGCGCTCTGGCTGGCGCTCGGGGTGGGCGGACTGATCTTCTGCTACCGGCTGGACTACCACCACTGGCGGCGGCTGGCCCCCTACCTCACGGCGTTCGGCATGGTCCTTCTGCTGGCGGTCCTGGTGCCGCACATCGGCAAGGAGGTCCAGGGGGCGCGGCGGTGGATCGACGCCGGCCCGATCCAGATCCAGCCCAGCGTGATCGCCCAGTTCATGGTGCTGGTCAGCGGGGCGGTCTGGCTGGACAGCCACCGCCGCCAGGTGGGAGACCTCCACAAGGGGGTGATCCCCTACGCCTGGCGGATCGCGGTGGTGGGCGGACTGGTGATCCTGGAGAAGGACCTCGGCTCAACCCTGGTGGTCGGTGTGATCGGGCTGGGGATGCTGGTTTTGGCCGGGGCCCGGCTTCGCTACCTGCTGGCCGCGGCGGTCACCGGGCTGGGCCTGGGGGCGCTGCTGATCGCCGCCGAGCCCTATCGGGTCGCCCGCCTCCTCGCCTACCTCCATCCCTTCGCCCACGCCCAGACCTCCGGCTACCAAGCGGTGCAGGCGCTGTACGCCCTCGGCGCCGGGGGCCTCTTCGGCACCGGCTTCTCCAGCCCCGTGCCCCCAGCCCAGTGGTTGCCCGAGTCCCAGAACGACTTCATCTTCGCGGTGGTCGGCCAGGATCTCGGGCTGGTGGGCACCCTCCTGGTCCTGCTGCTCTTCGGGCTCTTCTGCTGGCGGGGCATCAGGATCGCCCGGAGTGCCCCCGACCACCTGGGAGTCCTGCTGGCCGGGGGCGCGACGATCTGGATCGTCGGCCAGGCGCTGATCAACATCGGTGGGGTGACCGACACGATCCCCTCGACGGGGGTGCCGCTCACCTTCATAAGCTACGGCGGGTCGTCGTTGGCGCTTTCGCTGGCGGCCACGGGGATCCTGCTCAACATCTCGGCCCGGCGTCGCCGAGCGGGGGAGGCGAATGCGCGTGCTGATAACGGGAGGGGGGACCGGTGGCCACTGCACGCCCGCGATGGCGGTGGCCGAGGCGCTGCTCGAGGCTGATCCCGCGGCGGTCCTGAGGTACGTCGGGCGCTCCGGGGGGCCGGAGGCGGTGCTGGTGCCCAGGGCCGGTCTGGAATTCGTGGGGCTCTCCCTTGGCAGCATGGGCTCGAGCCCGCTCACCGCCACTCCCCGGCTGCTCACCCGCCTCCCCCTCGCCT
Organism: Candidatus Dormiibacterota bacterium; assembly: GCA_027306885.1. Lineage (GTDB taxonomy): Bacteria > Chloroflexota > Dormibacteria > Aeolococcales > Bog-877 > JAJYXT01. The sequence goes on along the minus strand of DAHUYV010000027.1, from coordinate 9,813 downwards.
ACCGCCAGGCGGCCCGGGAGCTGGCCCGGTTCCGCCCCCAGGTGGTCCTGGCCACCGGGGGGTACGTCTCGGCGCCGCTGGTGCTGGCGGCACGACGACGCCGGCTCCCGGTCGTGCTGCTGGAGCAAAACCGGCTGCCCGGGAGGGCGGTGCGGTACCTTGCCCAGTTCGCGTCCGCGGTGGCGGTCTCCTTCCCCGACACCGAGAAGCTGCTACCCGGCTCCCGCTCGGTGTTCACCGGCAACCCGGTGCGCTCGGTGTTCACCGGGCCGCCCCGCCCCCTCCCGGGGACGGCCTCGGTGCTGGTGATGGGAGGATCCCAGGGGGCCCGCCACCTCAACCAGGTGCTCCTCGGGGCGCTGCCCCGGCTGCTGGAGGCGATCCCCCAGATGAAGGTGACCCACCTCACCGGTGCCGGGGACCACCCGAGGGTGCTGGCCGAGGCGCGCGCCCTCGGGCTGGGGGGGGACCCCCGCTACCAGCCCCTCGCCTTCAGCGACAGCGTGGCCGAGCTGGCAGCGGCCGCCGACCTCGTCGTGATGCGCGCCGGGGGCAGCTCGCTGGCGGAGATGGCCTGTCTCGGCCGTCCCCTTTTGCTGGTCCCCTACCCGCACGCGGGCAACCACCAGCTGGCCAACGCCACCGCCTTCGTGGAGGGGGGCGCCGCCCTCCTCATCGAGGACCATCTGCTGACCACGGAGGGCTTGGGGGAGGCGCTCGGTCTGGTCCTCCGGGATGACGCCCGGCGCGCCGAGATGGCGGCTGCCGCCGCCGCGCTGGCGCACCCCTTGGCCGCCGCCGAGGTGGCCACCCTGCTGCGCTCCCTGGCCCCGGCGGCGTGAGCGGGCTCGCCGCGAGGGGTTGGCCGGATCCCCCGGCCCACCTCCATTTCCTCGGGATCTGCGGGTACGCGGTGTCCGGGCTGGCCCTCGCCCTGTCGGAGCTGGGATACCGGGTCACCGGCTCCGACGAGGACGCCTACCCCCCCACCACCGACCTCCTGGCGGCGGCGGGGATCCCCTACTCAGACCGCCACGAGGAGGCGGCCTTGTGGCGCTGGGGAAGGCCTCGGCTGGTGGTGCTCGGCAACCAGGTGCAGCCGGGGAACGTCGAGCTTCAGGCGGCCATCGAAGCGGGGCTCGAGGTGATCTCCGAGGCGGAGGCGCAGGGCTGGCTGGCGGGCGGACGTCCCCGGGGGGTTGTGTGTGGCACCCACGGCAAGACCACCACCTCCACCCTGTGCGCCCACATGCTCGAGGCCGCCGGTCTCCGGCCCGGCTTCCGGCTCGGCTCCACCTCGCGCAACTTCGGCGTCTCGGTCCGGCTCGGCGACCTGGCCGGCGCCAGCCCCTTCGTCTTCGAGGGCGACGAATACGCCACCTCGGCGCTCGACCGGCGCGCCAAGTTTCTGCACTGGCACCCGCTGGTGGTCGCCGTGCTCAACCTGGAGCTGGACCACCCCGACCTCTATCCCGACCTGGAGGCCTACACCGCCCCCTATTTGGAGCTGGTCGCGGGGCTGCCCGCTGACGGCCGGCTGATCCTCGGTGCGGGGGAGAAGGGGCTGCGGCGCCTGGCGGAGGCCGCGCCCTGCCCGGTGGTTTGGGTGGGCGGCGCGGAGGGCGACTGGCGGCTGGCCGCCGAGCCCCGCCGCGAGGGGGCGGGGCAGACGCTGGAGGTGGCTGGGCCGGGCGGCCTCCGCCTCACGATGACGGTGCCGCTCCCCGGCCTCCACAACGCCGGCAACGCCCTGGTCGCCCTGGCCACCGCGGTGGAGCTGGGGGCGGACCCGGCGGCCGCGGCGGCCGCGGCCCGCGACTTCCGCGGTCCGGCGCGCCGCTTCGAGACCCTCGGAGAGGCGGGCGGGGTGATGGTGGTGGACGACTACGCCCACCACCCCTCCAAGCTGCGGGCCACCATCGCCGCCGCCCGGCAGGTGGCCGGCGCCGACCGCCAGTTGATCGTGGTCCACGTCCCCCACACGTACTCCCGCACGCTGGCGCTCCTCCCGGACTACGGTGATGCCTTCAGCGGAGCCGACCTGGTGGTCCTCGGCCCCATCGAGCCGGCCCGCGAGCGCCACCTGGCCGGCACTGTGAGCTCAGAGGAGCTGGCCGCGGTGGTGCGGGGGACCGAGGTGGTGCTGGTGGGCTCAGCGGACGAGGCGATCGCTGTCGTGCGGGAGCGGGTCCGGCCGCCGGCCCTGGTGGTCTGCTGCTCGGTGCGCGGCTTTGACGAGGTGGCGTCGCGCCTGCTCGCGGAGTTCACCGGCCGGCCCGCTGGTTCCCCGGCTCCCGGTGCACCCCCCGAACCGGTGCCCGGGTGACGTCCCGAGAATGAGGGGCTCCCTTGGCCCCCCACATGCCGGCACCACGGACTTGCGCCCCGGCCCCAAATGCGTCAAGGTGTACGTGATTCTTCCGGGGTCACCCGGAGGGCCGTCCCGACTCAGCTGACGTCACACCACAAGGGGCAGCCATCGAACCGCTGACGCGTCCGCGGCGCTCCCCGGAGCAGCGCGGCTTCGGCGCCGCGATCCCTGACCGTTTCCAGGGCTGGCAGCGAGCCACTGGCAGGGCGCGACCCCGCCACCGGGACCGGTCGTCCCCTCCCGGCTGGCGCCAGCAGGAGGTCGGTGACGAGGTCCTCGCCGAGGTCGCCCGCCAGGCGGCGGCTCGCCGGCTGGCCCGAGACGCGGCCCGGCGGCGGCTGGCCGGGCGGATGCGCATCTCGCGTCCCAAGCCTCCGGGCTGGCTGGAGGTCTGGAGGAGCCTGCGGCCGCCGGTCCGGATGCTCTCGGTGGCGGTTCCAGCGCTGCTCATGGCGGCTCTGCTGGCGCTCAACCTTCCCTTCCTCAAGGTGCAGAGAGTGGAGGTGGAGGGGAGCTCGGTGGTGGGCCGCAGCCAGCTGCTGGCCGAGGCCGGGGTGGCCATGGGACAGAGCACCCTGGCGGTGAACACCGGGCGGCTGACCGCCGGGCTGCTCGCCCAGCCCTGGGTGGGGGCGGCCAGGGTGAGCGTCCACTGGCCCGGCACCCTGGTGCTCTCGGTCACCCCCCTGCCGCCGGCGATGATCTACCAGCGCGGTGGTGCCCGGGAGCTGCTGACCGCCTCGGGGGCGGTGCTGGGGCCGGTGCCGTCCGGCCCTGCCACGACCCCCCTGCCGGTCCTCTTGGACCTGCGTTCAGGCCGGGGGCCGGGAGCCGGGTCGCTGGCGGTGTCCACCGACCTGGCCACGGCGCTGGTCGCCCTCGCCCGGGCCTTCCCCTCCGCCTATGGGGTGGCGGCGAGCCGCTTTGAGATCACCTCGGTCGGTGCGCTCGAGATCCAGAGCTCGGCGGGGTGGACCGCCGACCTGGGCCCGGTGCTGACCTCGGCCCAGGTCGGCTCGCTGGGCGCCAAGCTGGAGGCGCTCCGAGCGCTGGCGGCCAAGGTGAACCTCAAGAGCGCCACCATCAAGACCATCTACCTCGAGGATCCGTCCCAGGTGGTGGTGAATCCGTAGGGAGACGCAAAAGACGGTGGGTCAGAGGCCAGCCGACCACAAGATGATGTGGTTTTGGGGTTGTGTTCGCACCGCATTGCCGATACACTTCATCCGACCTCAACAGGGGTCCGGCGCCCCGTTCCGCGAGCTCTTCACCAAGCTGACGTTCCATGAGATCAACCACCAACTGGGGGACTGCCCGATGAGGCTCCACGGCTTTCCTGTGGCGCCCTGGGACCGCAGGGGCGGGTTGCCTTGAGCGGCCGCCGCCTGGTCGGGCTGGATCTCGGCACCCACCGGGTGCGCTGCGCCATCGCCGACGATGACGGGGGGCGGATCAAGGTTCTGGGGGTGGGCGAGGTGGACTCCCGGGGGGTTCGCAAGGGGGTGATCGCCGACCCGGACGCGGCGGCGGCCGCCATCGGGAGGGCGCTGGATGCCGCCGAGCGGGCGGCAGGGGTGGAGGTCGAGGCGGCCCTCCTCAGCCTCGGCGGCCGGCACGTCCGCAGCCAGGCCAGCCAGGCGGTGGTCTCGGTAGCCTCCCGGAGCGGTGCCGTCTCGGGTTCCGACCTGAACCGGGTCCTGGAGGCCGCCCGGGAGCTCCCCGGGACCGAGGGCACCGAGGTGGTCCACCTGATTCCCCGCTGGTACGGGGTCGACTCGAAGCAGTACCTCCGCGACCCACGGGGGGTCGAGGGCGGGCGCCTCTCGGTCGACGCCGAGCTGGTGCTGGCCTCAGTCGCCCACCTGGAGGCCCTGGTGGAGTGCGCTCACACCGCCGGCCTGCGCGTCGACGACGTCGTGGTGCAGCCTCTGGCCTCGGCCGAGGGGGTGGTGCGCGACCGCGAGCTGGAGACCTCGGTGGCGGTGGTGGATGTCGGGGCGGGCACCACCGACGTTGCCGTGTTCCGCCAGGGCACCCTGGAGCGGGTGGTGGTCCTGCCGATCGGTGGGCAGAACGTCACCGGCGACCTGGCGGTCGGCCTGCACTGCGGACCGGCCGAGGCCGAGGCGATCAAGTGCCGTCACGGACACTGCGACCCCGCGAGGGTGCTGGTCGAGGAGCTGGTGCGGGTGGTGGGCACGTCGGGGGTCGGTTCCGACGAGGTGCCCCGGAGGCTCCTGGCCGAGATCATCGAGCCGAGGGCGCGGGAGATGGCCCGGCTGATCGGGGAGGCGCTCGAGGGGCCGCACCCGCCGGCCAAGGTCGTCCTCACCGGGGGCGGCTGCCGGCTCCAGGGGTTCCCCGAGGCCATCCACCAGTTTCTGGAGATGCCGGTGCGGGTGGCGGTCCCCGAGGGGCTGTCGGGCCTTGCCGACCAGCTGGGGATGCCCGAGCACGCGACCACCGCCGGCCTTCTGCGCTGGGGACAGCGCTCCAGCGCCCGTCACGACCATGGCAGCCCGCGCGCGGAGCGCAGCGGCGGCCGGCTCAATCGCTGGCTGCACGAGCTTTTCTAGCCTGAAGGAGACCACGATGCCGCAAGACGACCTCGACCGCACCACCCAGGGGAACGCCCGCATCAAGGTGATTGGCGTGGGCGGCGGGGGCAGCAACGCCGTGAATCGGATGATCCGCGCCAAGCTGCGGGGCGTCGACTTCATCGCGGTCAACACTGACCGCCAGGCGCTGGATGCCTCCGAGGCCCCGACCCGGATCCACATCGGCCGCAAGGCGACCCGGGGCCTGGGAGCGGGCGGCGACCCCGAGGTCGGCGAGGCCGCCGCCGAGGAGTCCCGCGACGAGCTGGCGGGGGTCCTGCACGACTCGGACATGGTCTTTGTCACCGCCGGCATGGGCGGCGGGACCGGCACCGGGGCGGCGCCCATCATCGCCGAGATCGCGCGCTCCAGCGGCGCCCTGACCATCGGGGTGGTGACCAAGCCCTTCCAGTTCGAGGGCAAGCGGCGCATGGACTCCGCCGACCGCGGCATCAGCGGCCTCTCCGGGCGGGTGGACACCTTGATCACCATCCCCAACGACCGGCTGCTGGCGGTGACCGACCGGCGCACCACCATGGTCGACGCCTTCCGCAAGGCGGACGACGTCCTGCGCCAGGGTGTCCAGGGGATCTCCGACCTCATCGTCTATCCCGGGCTGATCAACCTCGACTTCGCCGACGTCAAGGCGATCATGTCCGGCCAGGGCGCGGCCCTCATGGGGATCGGGTACGGCAGCGGCGACAACCGGGCCCAGGACGCCGCCCGGGACGCCGTAGCCAGCCAGCTGCTGGAGACCTCGATCGCCGGGGCCCAGGGCATCCTGCTGAACATCACCGCCAGCCCCGACCTCACCCTTCACGAGGTCACCGACGCCTGCGACATGATCCGGCAGAACGCCGACCCCAACGCCAACATCATCTTTGGGGCGGTGCTGGACGACCGCATGGGGGGCGACGTGAAGATAACCGTGATCGCCACCGGCTTCAGCACCGGTCCGCAGGTGAACCAGCAGCTGGCCGAGCGCTACCGGGCGACCCGGCCGCAGGAGCTCCAGGAGCCTCTTCCGGACACCCTTCGCCGTCCCGCCCCCCGCGACGACTCCTTCGACGACCTCGACATCCCCGCCTTCCTGCGCGAGCAGCGCTGAGCCCTCCGGGCGCCCTCGGGCGCCCGGAGCCGCGGCGTTCCCGCCCCTACCAGGCGAGGAGGAGGGCGAGGAGGGCGAGCAGCGCCACCGAGGCCGGGCGCAGGCCACCCACGCCGGCGGCGGCATGCACCACGACCAGCAGCAGGCTGCCGGCAGCCAGGAGAGCCGCCAGGCCCCGGGTGAGCGCCCGGGGAACCGAGCGTCCCCGGGCCGCCGCCGGGGTGAGGACGGCGAGGAGAAGAAAGAGCAGGAGCCCCAGCGCCGATCCCCCGGCGCGGCTGGGGGACCCGGCCATCAGCTTGGGGCTGCTGACGATCAGCTGGCCGACATCGACGGCGCCCAGCAGTGCGACCAGAGTGAGGAGGAGGTAACGGCCCGGTCGCCGCCGGCCAGCCGCCGAGGAGTTTGCCACTGCGCAGATGATGGGGGAGAAGGGGCCACGAAGCTCAGGTGGACATCGAGTCGGCGAAAAGGCTCTCCTCCGCGACCCTCGCCCCGCTCCGCCGACAATTGCCGAATTGCTGATCTGGAGAAGAACTCGACCGCCCGCTGCTCCAGGGAATGGCGGGTCGCCTCCACGCCTCCTTCCCAGAGCCAGTCCAGGTCGGCCCCGAACTCGGTCCGGATGGCGCCGCCCTCCGGGCCGCAAGCCCGACACAGCCGCAGCCCCCGGACTCGAACCCCCCTGCTCTGGTGAGGGGCTCAGCCCCCCATCTGTCCGGCCAGCGCCGGCTCCGCCGCCAGCAGAGCGAGGAGCCCATCGCGCCCCAGCGGCGGAGCCTTCTGCCAGGGCACCACCGCCACTCGGCCCCCGATGCGGGCCGCCTCGTCGATCCAGCGGGCCTCGTTGCCGGCCAGGGCCGCCAGGATCGGGTCGGTGGTCCCGGTCGCCAGCATGCTCTGGTTGACGACCCAGGCGGTCGGTCGGATCCCCGCCCGCAGCAGGTCGTCCTGGAGGTCCTCAGCTTCGTGGACGGGGGTGGCCTCAGCCAGCGTCACCACCACGATCCGGGTGAAGTCGGGGTCGGCCAGTCGGTCGAGCAGCGTCTCCACCTCGCGCGGGACCTCCGCCGACTGCCGGCTGACCTCGCGCTGGAAGCTGCGGGCGGCGTCCAGGAGCAGGAGGGTGTGTCCGCTGGGGGCGGTGTCCAGCACCACCACCCCGTCCTGGGCCCTCGCCACCGTGGCCGCGAACTCGCGGAAGACCGCGATCTCCTCGGTGCATGGAGAGCGCAGATCCTCGATCAGGACATCTCGGGCGGAGCTGTCCAGCCCGGCCCCAGCGTTCTCCAGGACCTCCGCGGTGTAGGCCGCCGTGGCTGCCGCCGGGTTGATGCTCTCCACGGAGAGGTTGGGCGGCAATGCCCATACGTCGCCGAGGACTGAGGTCAGGTGGGCGGCGGGGTCGGTGGTGGAGAGCACCACCGGCACCCCCTGGCGAGCTATGGAGAGGGCGATGGAAGCGGCGACGGTCGCCTTGCCGACGCCCCCCTTCCCCATGGTCATCACCAGCCCCCGACCGCTGCTCGTGACTTCCGCCACCAATTGGGCCAGCCCGAGCTCGGGCTGGCCACGCAGCCCCGCCCGGCCCACTGGCGATGCCGGGGGGAGCAAACGGCGCGGCGCCAGCAGTGCGCGCAGCCCCGCGATCCCCAGCGGGGGGGTGTCCATCAGGGGCACCGCCTCCCGCCGCAATCCCTGGAGCGCCTCCGGCATCGCTTCCAACGCCCGCTGCTGGCCGCCCGCGAAAGCCGCCGCCACCGGGTCCGCCTCCGCCGCATCGCCCTCATACACCCCGTTCACCGCCAGCAGCTGGTTGCGCAGCCCGATTCCGGACAGCTCGGAGCTGGCCCGGGCCGCCTCAGACAGGGCCCCCAGGTCGGGGCGGGTGACCAGCACCAGTGTGGCCAGCTGCGGGTCGGCGAGGACCTTCAGTGCCTCCCGGTAGCGGGCGCGCTGCTGGGTGAGGCCCGAGAGGGGCCCGACGCAGGTCACCCCGACCTCGTTGGTATCGAGGTAGCTGGTCCACGCCCCAGGCAGGGCCAGCATCCGCAGGGTGTGCCCGGTGGGCGCGGTGTCGAAGATCACATGGTCGTAGTCCCCGGGGTCGGCCAGCAGGGAGGTGAACTGGTCGAAGGCGGCGATCTCCACCGTGCAGGAGCCAGAGAGCTGCTCCTCGATGCCCTCGACCACCTGGTCCGGCAGTACCCCGCGGTACGGGCCGACCACCCGCTGGCGGTAGGCTGCTGCTGCCATCGGGTCTATGTCGAGGGCCAGGAGCCCGTCAACCTCGGGGACCTCCATGGGCTCGTTGCCCAGCGTGGTTCCCAGGACCTCACTGAGGTTCGAGGCGGGGTCGGTGCTGACCAGGAGCACCTTGGCCCCGCGGTCGGCGAGGGTGACCGCCACCGCGCAGGAGAGGGAGGTCTTGCCAACCCCGCCCTTACCGGTGAAGAACAGGAAGCGGGTTGGCTGTGCCAGGACCGACTCAAGCATGATCGTCCGGTCAGCAGCAGGTCGATGGGGAGTCGTCCCCGCCACAGCAGGAGGAGGCGGTCGACGCCATCGCCAGGGGAACCCTGGGCTCGACCGCAACTCCGGGGTCCGCCAGGCCGGTCCAGGCCGCCAGCTCAGAGCGGCCTGGAAAACGACCCGACGACCGCACCTGACCCTCCACCATGACCGTGGGTAGAGCGAGCTCGCCGGACAGCTGGAGGAGCTCGCTGACCACCGGGTTGGCGACGAACGCCCCGGGCTCCTGGCTGAGGTTGAACCGGGTCACCTGGACCCCCTGGCCGGAGAGCCAGTCGAGGTCGCTGGCGAAGCGGGCCAGCCCCGGGTCGACCTTGGGTCCACAGACGCCGGTGGAACAACACATCGCGGGGTCATAGACCTCAACTCTCATCCTCTTCTCCTCACAACTTGCGCCGCCGGGACGCCGCCCGAACAGAGAATATCGTACATCGTCGATGGCCGATGTGGCAACCCTGGCGCTCAGCCCTCCCCGGCGCGAGTCGCCTGATGGGGCGGCCTCCGCCGACTGGGCAGAAGGAGGCGGCGCGCCCCGGCGCCGCGTGTTGGCGTCGATGCCGAGAGGACGGCCGGCCAGCTCCAGCACAGGGGTGGTGGGCGCCCCCTTCACCCGTTGGGCCGTGTGCACCGCGCCTGTGAGGTGCGAACTGGGGACGCCGAGCCGACCGTCCCGGTCCCGGTGGAAGGTCAGGCAGGGCTCGCAGTTGGCCGCGATCGCCGCCCTGACTGGCACCGGCTCCGCTCTGGCGGGGAGGAGCTCGTCTGTGGTGAGGCCCACTCACTCCCGCGTCTCACCCCGCTTGGGTGGCGACAGTCGGGTAGCCGTCGACCGCCCGGCAGGAGGATTGGCAGGACAGCTTCGCCCCCCGCTCAATGGAGGCGGCCACCAAGGCTTCGTGGGGGAACTGCTCAGCCTCATCGGCGAGTTGGTCCGCCGGGACTGGGCTGCTGCGGGCCCTCAGACGGGGCTGGGGGCGCAGGTGGCCCCTGCCGCCAGCGCGGCAACCCCCGCGCGCAGGGCGGCGAGACCGTCGCCGGCGAGGCAGTAGGATGTCCGCGGGCCTTCGATCTCGCCTTGGATCAGCCCGGCCGCCTTGAGCACCCGCAGGTGCTCCGAGACCGTGGACTGGGCCAGGTCAAAGTGGGCCACCATCTCGCCGGTCATGCAGGCCCGCCGGACCGCCAGCAGCCTCAACATCCGCACC
>DAHUYV010000160.1 GCA_027306885.1 Candidatus Dormiibacterota bacterium | reverse complement strand
AGCGGATCATCGGGTGGCTGGACGGTGCGCTGGGGGCGGGCACCCGCTCCTGAGGGCCGGCGCGGGCCTGGAATACAATCGTGCGGCCGCGGAGAGGTGTCCGAGTGGTTTAAGGTGCCGCTCTCGAAAAGCGGTGTGGTCCAAAGCCACCGCGGGTTCGAATCCCGCCCTCTCCGCCCCAGGTGATACTGGTTCCCAGCTTCCGGCCCCGCCCCCACGACGCGCCGCACCCCCGACCCCGGGCCCGGGGTGGCGGCCCTGCCTCGGCCGAACCTCAGCGCCACCCGGTTGGCGCCCTGGCTGATGGTGACCGGAACCACGCCCGCCGGGGCGGGGAAGTCAACCGCAATGCTCTCCGCGCCGCCGGAGACCTCCAGGCGGGTGAGCCGTGGGCCGCCGAGGTTGAGATCGCGATGCGTGATTCCACCCCGGACGTCCAGGGCTCAGGCCGTAGCGCGACTGAGCCCCACCGTCAGCGCACGGCCGCCCCTGGGCGGAGCCCCGAACCCCACCGTGTGGCTTCGCTGCGAGGTGACCGGGATGGAATTGCCGTACGGGCAAAGGCCGGCCGTGTCCAGCGCGGGCGGCGAGCTGGGCCGCGTTGCCGCCTCAACGGCTGTCGAGTAGGCGCGACTGGCCAGGGTCAGGTGCCCTCACTTACCCGGCTGGGGCAGGAGGAGGTCCCGCCGTGCCCTGGCAGCTGCAGGCGAGCCGGAGACCCGCTGTGGCGGCGCCCCCGGCGGTCGCCGTCATCCTCAACCACGAATCCCCAGCTCATCCAGATGGTCGCGGAGCAGGCCGGGATCCTGGTAGACGCGGAACGCTCCAGCCACCTCCAGCTCCTGCCGGCTGTACCCGCCCGAGAGCACCCCCACCCCCAGAGCCCCCGCGCGCCGCGCGGCCAGGATGTCCCAGACGCTGTCACCCACCACGATGGAGTAGGCGATCTCCACCCTCAGGTGGCTCGCGGCCGCAAGAAAGAGGTCGGGGTCGGGCTTGGCGAACGGCACCTCGTCGCGGGTGACCACCGGAACCTCGGGGCCCAGTCCCAGCTTCTCCAGGCTGGGGCCGGCCGTGGCCCGGGTCCCGCTGGTGGCGATGGCGAAGGGGATGCCTCGGTGCCCGAGCTCCCGCAGCAGCTGGACGGCACCTGGAAGTGGGCCGACCCCGCCCGAAAGCTCCCGGAAGTAGCGGGTGTGAGCGGCCTGCACCGCCTGGACCTGGGCGTCGGTGAACTCGTGACCCAGCTCCCGTCCCAGTGCGTTCACCAGAAGCCCCCCGCTCATCCCGACCCGGCGATGGATTCGCCAGGCCGAGAGGTCAAAGCCCTGGTCCGCAATCGCCCGGCGCCAGGCCAGAACGTGCTGGTAGACGCTGTCCACCAGGGTCCCGTCCAGGTCGAAGAGCAGCGCCGGTTGACGGTCCATGGCTGTGCTCCATCATGCTCCAGCGGCTCCTTCCAGATGAGGGCGGCTGGGCTGCGGCCGTAGAATTCCCCCACGTCGGGAGCGGTCGCCTAGCTGGCCGAGGGCGCGGCACTGGAAATGCCGTAAGGGGGCAACCCCTTCGAGGGTTCGAATCCCTCCCGCTCCGCCATCGCTCCTC
>DAHUYV010000147.1 GCA_027306885.1 Candidatus Dormiibacterota bacterium | reverse complement strand
CGGACCAAACCCGGAGGCTGTAGCGACATCCTTTCGACCTGGAGCCGCGCCCCCAACCCCCCGCCCGGCAACCGTCCTCCAGCGGCCGGGTGGGGTGCGAGCCAAGCTCCGCCTGCCGCCGCGTGAGCCCGGCGGCCTGATGGGCCCGCGCCTGGCCGAGAGCGGGATCGGGGCAGGCCCGCACCGCCCGAGGCAGGCCGCAGCCGTCGGGGAGGGGGCCGAACTGTCGCGAGCCTTCCCTGCGGCGGTCCGCCTCGGAGGTCCCCGAGCAGAGGCCCTTGTCAGCCCCGCCCATGCCACCGCCCGGCAGGGGTCGCGCGAAGGCTGCAGACGGCGTCCCGCCCGGCCGGTTACCTTGTTGGCCGTGCGAATCGTCGAAACGTTCGAGGTGCGGGATGGGGCACCGGCTCCAACCGAGGGGCGCCGGGCCCCCATGCCCAGGGTCGCCTATTTCTCCCCCGAGTTCGGGGTCAGTGAGGACCTCCCGCAATACTCCGGGGGGCTCGGGGTGCTGGCCGGCGACTACCTCAAGGTGTGCGCGGCCGAGGCTCGTCCGCTGATCGGCGTCGGACTCTTCTACCACCTCGGGTACTTCCACCAGCGCCTGGGCCGGGAGGGGTGGCAGCAGGAGGTGTACCAGGAGCTCGACCCCGGCGCCTGCGGGCTGGAGCCGGTCGGAGGGGGCGGGATCGAGGTTGCCCTCGGGGACCGCACCGTCCGGGCCCGGATCTGGCGCCAGTGGGTGGGATCAGTGCCGCTGTACCTGTTGGACACGGTGGGCGCCGACAACGACGAGGATCTGCGCTCGATCACCGACCGTCTGTACGGGGGCGACATCGAGCACCGCCTCCGTCAGGAGATGCTGCTCGGCATCGGCGGAGTTCGGGCGCTGCGGGCGGTCGGTGAGGACCCCACCCTCTTCCACAGCAACGAGGGACACGCCGGCTTCCTGGTGCTGGAGCGTCTGCGCGAGCTGGTCGCCGACCGCGGCCTGGGCTTCGACGAGGCCCACGAGCTGGTCCGGGCCGGCACCGTCTTCACCACCCACACCCCGGTCTCGGCCGGGATCGACAGCTTCCCCATCGAACTGATGGCCCGGTACTTCAACCGCTTCTGCGGGGAGCTGGGAATCTCCCTGGAGCGGCTGATGACCCTCGGCCACTTCCCCTCCGACGCCCCCGATTCCCCCTTCAACATGGCGGTGTTCGGGCTACGGATGTCGGGGCGGGCCAACGCGGTGTCCCAGCTGCACCGGAAGGTGAGCCAGCACATGTTCCACGGCCTCTGGCCCGACCTCGAGGTCGCCGAGGTGCCCATTCAGGCGATCACCAACGGGGTGGACGCCCGATCCTGGGCGTCCACCGAGGTGGCCTCCCTCATCGAGGCCCGCGTCGGGCCTGAGTGGGAGCGGGCCGGGCGGGCCGACTTCGAACAGTTGCGAGCGATCCCCGACCGGGAGCTGTGGGAGGCGCGACGGGGTGGGCGGGAGCGGCTGGTGCGCGCGGTCCGGCAGCGGCTTCGGGCGGCGGAGCTGAGGCGCGGCACCGCCGAGGAGGAGCTGGGCTGGATCGACCACACCCTGGACCCTGACCACCTGATGGTGGGCTTCGCCCGGCGGGTCGCCGAGTACAAGCGGGGCGGCCTGCTCTTCACCCAGCCGGAGCGACTGCGCAGCCTGCTTCTGGACCGGGAGCGGCCCCTCCAGCTGATCATCGCCGGCAAGGCCCACCCCCAGGACGACCAGGGCAAGCGCATCATCCAGGGCCTGGCGGCGGCGGCGGGGGACCGGGAGCTCCGGACTCGCCTGGTGTTCCTCGAGGACTACGACCTGGCCCTGGCCCGGCTGATGTACCAGGGAGCCGACGTGTGGTTGAACACGCCGCGCCGCCCCATGGAGGCCTGCGGCACCAGCGGCCAGAAGGCGGCGCTCAGCGGGGCCCTGAACCTGTCGATCCTCGACGGCTGGTGGGACGAGGCCTACCGTGAGGGCAACGGCTTCGCCATCCCCTCGTTTGAGGATCGGGCCGAGCTGGAGCAGCGGGACGCCCTGGAGGCGGAGGCGCTCTTCCAACTGCTGGAGGACCAGGTGGCGCCCCTCTTCTACCGCCGGGACCCGGAGGGGATCCCCTCCGGGTGGCTGGGCATGGTGCGAGCGTCGCTGGCGACGGTCACCCCTCTCGTGCTCGGATCGCGGATGGTCGAGGATTACGTGACGCAGCTCTACCTGCCCGCCGCCACCGCGAGGGGCCTCTTGGAGGCCGGTGACGGGCGGGGCGCCGCTGCCTTGGCTGGATTCCGGGCCCAGGTTCGCCGGGGCTGGCCCCGGGTCCGGCTCGCGGCCCGCAGCCGCCCGGCCGGCGGGCTCAGCACCGGTGTGGAGCTGGGGTCCGAGCGGGTGGTCGAGGCGGTGGTCGAGTTGGGTGAACTGCGACCGCACCAGGTGGTGGTTCAGCTGCTGCACGGTCCGGTGACCGGTTCGGGGGAGATGGTCCCGGCCGTGGTGGAAACCATGGCCCTGGACCGGGCCGCCTCCAACGGCCGGCTCCACTACCGCGCTGCGCTCTCGCCCCTGATTCCCGGCCCGTACGGCTTCGCGGTCCGGGTGGTCGCCGACCCGCCGGTCCCCGAACCCTGGACTCCAGAGGCCCCCGTCCGGCTGGCGGAACCGCTGCGCCTGCTGCGATGAACCCATCCCCGGCCAGCGGTCGCCAGCAGCCGGAGCGCGACCCCTCCAGCGAGCCGCCGGGCCGGGAACAGGTGGAGCTGTACACCCGCACCTTTCTCACGGTGTTGCGTTCGTCGGGTGAGGTCCGCCTCCGGGTGTTGGAGCGCGCCCACCTGGAGATGCGCTCCTCCCTCCACCCCCTTGGTGAGTCGGAGGAGATCGACACCGGGGCCCTCCTGTACTCGCGGCATCGGCTGCCCCCGATCTCGACCCGGGGCGAGCTGGTGCTCATGGGCCAGTCTCCGGCCGAGGTCCTCCGCCGAGGCGAGGCCGCGGCCGCCAACTGGATATCGACCGCGGCGCCCGGGCGCCGGCGCCGCTGGTGGTGGGACGAGAGCTCCCGGACCCTGGCGGTCGCCCTCGCCAGCAGCTCGGACCTCGACGACCTGGTGCCGACCCTGGTGGCTCTGCAGATCGAGTGGAACAAGGCCCATCGCCGGCTGCGCGAGGCAGAGGCCCCTTCCGAGGATCAGGTCACTTGGGCCCGGGAGCAGCTGGGGATCAGTGGGGCAGACTGGGGTCGCCTGGAGGCCCTCTTCGGGTCGGAGATGCCAGAGTTCCTCGCCGAGCTCCGTCGCCGGCCCCTCGACCTGCGCCTTCGGCTGGTGGGAGGAACCCAGGTGGGGTATGCGAGGGCCACCCGGGAGTGGTGGGGCCCGGTGGGCGAGGTGCTGACCGGGGAGGGGCTCCGCCAGCGGCCGCTGATGTTCGTCAGCAGCAATGCCCACTCCCTGGTCAACCTCCTCTCCGGAGTGGCCCGCAAGCGGGCCGACGAGGTCATGTCGTGGGCGGTCAGCTCCGGGGACCCGGAGCTGCAGGAGCTGGCGGCTGCCCGGCGGGAGGTGGGTTCCCAGATCTCCGAAGAGAACCTCCTGTACTTCGCCGCCCGCCTCTGGTTCGCGGCCCACCCGGAGGCGCGCTCCCGCCGGTCCGAAGAGGAGCGCCGGGGGGGAATCTTCCACATCCAGGCCCGCTCCGGGACCGCGGTGGCGGCACAGGTGATCGTGCTTGACCAGCTCCGCTGGGACCAGTTGGATCCGCGGCTCGGGGTCGGGCCAGAGCAGGCCCGGGCCCTCGCCCGAGCCCCACACGTGATCCTCAACATCCAGTACCCGCTGGGACTCGCCGCCTATCACATCCTCCGCCAGATCCTGGAGGCGACTGACCGGGTGGAGGGGGTCTACGTGCTGGGCAAGGCGGCGACCCTGAACGCCGACGTCGGCGACGTGATGATCCCCGACGTGGTCCACGACGAGCACAGCGCCAACACCTACTGGGTCGACAACTGCTTCTCCTTCGCCAATGTGGCCCCCTACGTCACCGCCCGCTCGGTGCTGGACCGCCAGCGCACGGTGTCGGTGCGCAGCACCTTCCTGCAGAATCGCGCCTACCTCGACTTCTACTACCGCGACGCCTACACCGTCGTGGAGATGGAGAGCGGGCCCTACCTGGGGGCGATCTACGAGGCGGGGGACAGCTCCCGCTATCCGACCGGCGAGCAGGTCGACCTGACCCATCCGCCGATGGACCTTGGCATCATCCACTACGCCTCCGACACCCCTTACACCCAGGCGCGGACGCTGGGGGCGCGGGGGCTGCGCTTCGAGGGGATGGAGGCCACCTACGCCGGCGCTCTGGCGATCGCCCACCGGGTGCTGGAGAGGGCCGGGGTTGTCTGATCGGGGTGGCCTCGCCGCCGAGCGGTGCCAGGCGTGTCGCGGCGAGGTTGCGCCCCTGCTGGCAGATGAGGCCGAGCTGCTGCTTCGTGAGCTGGACCCGGCCTGGGAGTTGGAGGCCCAGCGGCTGCATCGGCACTTCCGGCTGCCGGGATTCAACGCGCCATTCGGATTGGCCGCTCGGATCGCCATGCTCGCCGA
The DNA here is from genome assembly GCA_027306885.1 of Candidatus Dormiibacterota bacterium. Taxonomy (GTDB): domain Bacteria; phylum Chloroflexota; class Dormibacteria; order Aeolococcales; family Bog-877; genus JAJYXT01. The sequence continues at coordinate 10,011 of DAHUYV010000147.1, read as the reverse complement.
GCGGGAGGGACACCACCCCGAACTGCATCTCGGCTATGGCCACCTCGACGTGGAGCTGTCCACGCACGCCGCCAACGGCCTCACCCGCAACGACTTCATCCTGGCCGCCAAGATCGACGCCCTCGGATAGGCCGGCCAGCTCACGCGGAATCCGGTCCGGCCTCCTCCTCGTCCCGAGAGTGAGCGCCCAGCAGCCGCTCCCGCCCCTCGTCGGGGGAGAAGACCGCCCCGCAGTCCGGACACTGAACCTCGACGGCGGCGTCGACCCCCGGAGGGGCCAGGAGCACCGAGCCGCACGAAGGGCACGTCAGCTCCTCCTCGGCCTCCGTCGGCGCCTGGCGGCGCAGGAGCTTCTCAGCCGCCGCCAGGTCGAAGGCCACCGCACCGCAGAGAAGGCAGCGGAAGGAGGCCACTCGATCGTCGTGCTGGAGGCAGGCACCGGTGGAGTCGACCACCACCCGCCCACCGAGGAGCTCGAACCGGCCCCCGGGACAGGAGCTGGGGCAGACGAGGTGCCGGGGGGCGGCCACCGGTCAGCCCTCGCCGGAGGTGAAGGAGGGGCGGTGCCAGCCGGTGGGGCCCTCGCCCGCGGCGAGGATCTCGGCGTAGATCTCGTCGAGGTCGGCGGCCCTCTCCAGCGTGGCCACCCGCGCCCGGAGCCGCGCCGCCCCGGAGCAGCCCTTGATCGCCCAGACCACGAACTTGCGCGCCAGGCGCACCCCGTAGCGCTGGCCGTGGAACTCCACCATCCGGTCCCAGTGATCCTTGGCCAGCAGGAGCCGATCGGAGAAGCGCGGATCGGGACCGGGGTCTCCGTCCCGTAGCTGCCGGACGGTCTGGTCCAGCAGGTTCCAGTCCCCCAGAATGCCCCTGGCCAGAACCACGCCGTCCACCGCGCCGGCGCGGATCCGGCGCTCCACCAGCACCGGATCGCGTACGTCGCCGGACCCCAGGACCGGGATGCCCCGGACTGCGTCCTTCACGCGAGCGATCTCGTCCCAGTCCGCCCAACCGGTGTACTTCTGGCACCGGGTGCGCCCGTGAACGGTGACCGCGGCCACCCCCACCGCCTCCAGCGCCCTGGCCAGCTCGGGCGCATTGATCGAGCTGTGGTCCCAACCCAGCCTCATCTTGGCCGTGACCGGGACCGGGACCGCTTGGACCATCGCCTCCAGAACCCGTACGGTCCGGTCAATCTCACGCGCGAGCGCGGCTCCCGACCCCAGCCGGACCACCTTGGGCACTGGGCAACCGAGGTTGACGTCGACCAGGTCAGCGCCCCGGGCAACGCAGATCTGGGCGGCGGCGGCCATCATGGCGGGGTCGGATCCCACCAGCTGGGCGGCCACCGGGCCCTCGTTCGGATCCAGGTCCAGGACCCGATCAAGGGCCTCCTCCGGGGCCCGCACCAGCGCCGCCGCCGCCGTCATCTCGGTGCAGGTCAGCCCGGCGCCGAGCTCCCGGGCTAGGGAGCGGAACGGACGGTCCGTGATCCCCGCCATCGGCGCGATGAAGATCGGGTTGGCCAGTTCGACATCCCCGATGCGCAGGCGGAGGGAGGCGGGGGCGAGAGAGGAGTTCACTTGAGGCTCGACTGTGAGATGGAAGGGCTGAGTGCAGTATCGCCCAAGGGCCGGACGGAGCGGCGGTATATTCCCGCTGGACGCCGGGTCGGCAACGCCGGCGGGGAGGGTACAACTTGCTTCTGGCGATCGACGTGGGCAACTCCAATTTGACGGTCGGTGTCTTCGATGAAGAGGAGCTGGTGGCCCACGGCCGCTTTGCCACCCACCGGGACTCCACGCCGGACGAGGTGGGAGGACAGCTCCTGTCCCTGCTGCAACACCGGCGCGTCGACCCGAGGATCGGCGAGGTGGCGATCAGTTGCGTCGTGCCGCCGCTCAACCAGCCCCTGCGGGAGATGGCTCGGACGTACTTCCAGGTAGAGCCGATGGTGGTCGGCCCTGGCACCGTGACCGGGATGCAGGTGCGCTACGACCCGCCCCGCGACGTCGGGGCCGATCGGATCGCCACCGCCGTGGGCGTGCGCCATCGCTACGGTTCCCCGGCCATCATGGTCAGCTTCGGCACCGCCACGGTCTTCGACGCCATCGGCCCCGAGGGCGACTACCTGGGCGGTGCCATCGCCCCGGGGCTGGAGATGTCCGTGGATGCCCTCTTCTCCAAGGCGGCCCGCCTGCCCCGGGTTGACCTGATCCCTCCCGAGCGTGTGCTGGGGGGGACCACGGTCGCCTCGATGCAGGCCGGAATCATGTACGGGGCTGCGGCCCAGGCGGAGGGTCTGATCGAGCGGATCCGGGCTGAGCTCGACTTCCCGGCCCAGGTGGTGGCGACCGGGGGGCTGGCCTCGCTGGTGGCACCGCTGGTTCGGGGAGTGGACGTGGTCGACCCCCTGGTCCTGCTGGAGGGCCTGCGGGTGCTGGCGGGTCTCAATCGGGGCTGAGGACAAAAAAAAGGGCGCCCCCCGAAAGGGACGCCCCGAGAGGGGGGGGCGATATTGAGGCCGGGGCGGGACCCCGGGGCACGAAGCTAGGGTAGCATCGCCCAGCTGAGCGGGCAAATTGCGAAGTGGTGAAGGTCCGGATACGGGACCGTGTAGCCCCGCAGCGCCGGACCGGGGCGCCGGCGCCCAGGGGCCGGCCCCTGGGCGCGTTCGCCGACGGTCGCGGAAGCGCGGCTTGCCACTCCGGCCGAGGTCAGTTAGACTTCCCATCCCGGCATGTGCCCTCCAGAACCCGCGTGGCGCAGGCCATTGACGCCGGCCCGGCCGGCATGGAGCGTGTTGAGCTATGCAGGACAAGCCAGTACTCCTGACTCCTGACGGCCTCCGCCGTCTGGAAGAGGAGCTCGATCACCTAGTGAACGCCCGGCGACCCGAGATCGCCCAGCGGATCAAGCACGCCAAGGAGTTTGGCGACCTCAGCGAGAACGCCGAGTACGAGGACGCCAAGAACGAGCAGGGCTTCGTGGAGGGCAGGATCCTCACCTTGGAGCAGATGATCCGCAACGCCAGCCTGATCGTCGAGGCGGCCGCGGACGGCATGGTGCGGCTGGGCTCCACGGTGACCGTCGAGGACGAGTTCGGGAAGACCACCTACACGATTGTCGGCCCCGCCGAGGCGGACGCGGCTTCGGGGAGGATCTCTTTGGAGTCACCCGTGGGGAAGGCGCTGATAGGGCGAGAGCCGGGTGAGGAGGTGGAGGTGGACACCCCTGGTGGATCTCGCCGGGTGCGCATCCTCGAACTCGTTTGACCGGAGAGCCACCGGCTCTGGGTGGCTCTCTGGACCAGATCATGGCGGAGCGACGCCGCAAGGCCGCGGAGCTGGGCACGGCCGGAGTTCGGCCCTGGGGCGTTGACTTCACTCCCGATCACAGCTGCCTCGAGGCCGCCGAACTGGCTCCTGCGGTACCTGGCGAGGCCGGGCCCCAGGTCCGGGTGGCGGGCCGGCTGCTCCGGCTTCGCCCCAGCGGGGGAATAGCCTTCGCGGACTGCTTCGACGCCACCGGGCGTCTCCAGCTGATGGCCCGGATGGACGGGCCGGCGCCGCGGCTGGTGGAGCTGCTGTCCGGCCTGGACCTCGGCGACATCGTGGGTGCAACTGGCGCCATGGGCCGTACCGCGCGCGGCGAGCCCACCCTGGACCTCCAGGAGCTCACGCTCTTGGCCAAGGCCCTCCGCCCGCCGGCGGGCAAGCACTCCGGGGTGGTGGACCAGGAGCTCCGCTACCGGCGGCGCTACCTCGATCTCCTCTCCACCCCCCAGCACCAGGTCGCCTTCCGGCAGCGATCGGCGATCCTCCGCGCCCTCCGCCAGGTCCTGGACGGGTCCGGGTTCCTCGAGGTGGAGACCCCGATCCTCCAGCCAATCCCGGGGGGCGGGGAGGCGAGACCGTTCATCACCCACCACAACGCCCTCGGCACCGACTTCTACCTCCGGATCGCCCTGGAGCTGCACCTGAAGCGGCTGCTGGTGGGCGGCCTGGAGCGCGTCTACGAGATGGGCCGGGTGTTCCGCAACGAGGGGCTGTCGCCGCGGCACAACCCCGAGTTCACGCTGCTGGAGGCCTACGCGGCGTACGCCGACCGGTCGACCATGATGGCGCTGTCGGAACAGCTGGTGGGGGCGGCCGCCGAGGCGGCGCGCGCCATCGGCCCGGTGCCTGACTCCACGGCCACGCTGACCCCGCCCTTCCGCCGTTCCTCGATGTCAGACCTGGTTGGGGCGGTGCTGGGCACCGACCCGCTGGCGCTCTGGGACCGGCCGGAGGAGCTGGCGGAGGCCGGCCGTCGCCGGGGAGCCTCGATTCCCGAGCGAGCTCCGGTCGGCGAGCTGTTCTTCGCCCTCTACGAGCAGCTGGTGGAGCCCAACCTGCGCGACCCGGTCTTCGTCACCGACTACCCGGTGGAGGTGTCTCCCCTGGCCCGCCGGGGGCCCGACCCCCGGTTCTGCGAGCGCTTTGAGCTGGTGGTGGAGGGACGGGAGCTGGCCAACGCTTTCAGCGAGCTGAACGACCCTCTGGAGCAGCGGCGTCGCCTGGAGGACCAGGCGAGGCGTCGGGAGCGAGGAAATCTGGAGGTTCCGCCCTTCGACGAGGACTTCGTCGAGGCCATCGAGTACGGGATGCCCCCCGCCGGCGGCATCGGGCTCGGGGTGGACCGGCTGGTGATGCTGGTGCTGGGCGCGGCGAACATTCGGGACGTGCTCCTCTTTCCCACCCTCCGGCCGGAGTAGGAAGCGGCTCCGCCTCAGTCCCGTACCCTAGAGGCCATGCTGGCGCTGAGCTTCATTCGAGAGCATCCGGAAGTGGTCCGGGCCGGGGCCGCCCGCAAGGGCGAGGAGGCTCCGGTCGACGCCATCCTGGAGCTCGACCGCGAGCACCGAACGGCGTTGGCCGAGGTGGAGGGAATGCGCGCGGAGATGGGCCGACGCTCGGCGGAGCTGGGCAAGTCGGCGCGCTCCGAGCCGGCGGCCGCGGATCAAGCCCGCCAGTCCCTGGCTGGGCTGAAGAGCCGGATCTCCGAGCTGGACGCGAAGCGCAAGCTCCTTTGGGACCGGCTTGAGGAGCTTCTGCTCCTGGTTCCGAACCCGCCTCACCAATCGGTGCCACAGGGGGTCGGGGACGAGGACAACGTCGTGGTGCGCACCTGGGGCGAGCGCCCTCACTTCGACTTCCAGCCCAGGACTCACTACGACCTTGGCGAGCAGCTGGGGATCTTCGACTTCGAGCGAGCGGTCAAGATCTCTGGGAGCCGGTTCGCCATGCTGCGCGGAAAGGGCGCACGGCTGGAGCGCGCCCTCAGCTGGCTGATGCTCGACCTGGCCACCAGGGATCACGGCTACGAGGAGGTCGCCCCTCCCTACATGGTGAGTCGGGAGTGCATGGTCGGGACCGCCAACCTGCCCAAGTTCGAGGAGGATGCCTTCCACGTGGTGGAGGGCGACCGGTTCCTCATCCCCACCGCGGAGGTCCCCGTGACCAACATGTACCGCGGCGAGGTGCTGGACGGTGCCCGTCTCCCCATCCGGCATGTGGCCTGGACCCCCTGCTGGCGGAGCGAGGCGGGGGCGCCGGGCAAGGACACCCGCGGATACATTCGCCTCCACCAGTTCAGCAAGGTGGAGTTGGTCAAGTTCGTTCACCCCGAGGAATCACTGGCCGAGCTGGAATCCCTGGTGCAGGACGCCGAGTCGGTCCTCCAGGCCCTGGGAATCCACTACCGGGTTCGCCTCATGTGCTCGGGCGACATGGGCTTCGCCCAGTGGAAGAAGTACGACATCGACGCCTACGCCCCTGGTCTTGACCGCTTCCTGGAGGTCTCCTCCTGCTCGGTCTTCGGGGACTTCCAGGCGCGCCGCGCCAACATCCGGTTCCGCACCGGAGGAGGGCGGCCAGAGTTCGTTCACACCCTCAACGGGAGCGCCCTGGCCCTGCCCCGCACCCTCGACTGCCTCCTGGAGACCTACCAGACGGCAGCCGGTACGGTGGTGATACCCGAGGCCCTGCGCCCTTACCTCGGAGCGATGACCGAGATTTCCTGAGACCCTCGACCAAGGCTCTTGGCCCAAAGTTGGGGGATGTCCGGGCTGGGGCCAGCCCCCGGGGGCGCCGGCGACGGCGTTGACAGTCCTCTCTCGAGACCGTACCTTCGTCCAGCTGCCGCCTCACCGGTGGCCCGAGCGAGTGGCTGGCCGCGGAGGGCGGAAACTTGGTGCCTTGGTTGAAGCGACGCCCGGGGCTCCTGGCCCAACCCCGGATGCTGATCTTCACGGGTGGCCAGGGGGTCTCCGCGGTCGGAGACGGCGTCTACCTGGTGGCGCTGACCTGGACCGCTCTCACGCTGACCCACTCCTCTGTCTACCTGGGGCTCTTGCTGACCACCTCCGCGCTGCCCCGGGCCATCCTGATGCTCGGAGGCGGGGTCCTGGTGGACCGGTGGGGCGCGCGACGGGTGATCCTGGGAAGCGATCTCACCCGGGCGATCCTGGTCGGCGGGTTGGCGGCGCTGGTGGCCCTGGGGCACGGCTCGATCGCCCTCCTCTTCGTCATCGCCGGGGCCTTCGGCGTCTTCGACGCTCTCTTCTACCCCGCCACCATGACCCTCATCCCCGCCCTGGTCGAGCCCGGTCAGCTCTCCGCCGCCAACGGGGTGTGGCAGATGGCGGTGCAGGGATCGATGCTTATCGGGCCTCCTGTGGGAGGGGTGCTGGTGGGGGTCAGTGGCCCCGCGGCGGCCTTTGCCGTCGATGGGGCGAGCTTCCTCGTGGCCTTCGGCGCCCTCATGGCCATCCGGGTCAGCGCTGCACCGGCGGCGCCGACCGGTTCTGCAGCTGAGGCTGGGGCGGCGGCGACGGCGCGCCAGGGCCCGATCGCCGAGCTCACGGCGGGCCTGAGGGCTGCGTACTCCGACCCCTTCCTTCGGGCCGTGCTGCCGGTCTCGGCGGTAATGAACCTGGCGGCCGGCGGCCCGCTCAACGTCGGGCTGCCCTTGCTCGCCCGGGCCCACTCCTGGGGGCCCGAAGGCTACGGAGCGCTGTTCGCCGGGATCGGTGCCGGGGTGCTCACTGGCGGGTTGGCCATGAGCGCGGGGCTGCGCCTGCCCCGCCTCGGCGTCTCCACGATGCTGAGCGCCGTGGTCATCGGGATCTTCATGGTCGGCCTCGGCCTGACTGGAGCGCTGGCTGTGGCCGTGGTCCTGTGCGCTCTGATCGGGGCTCTGATCGCCACGATCAACGTCACCCTCATCTCAATGATCCAGCGCCGCACCGAGCCCCGTCTCCTCGGCCGCGTCTCCAGCGTGATGATGTTCTCCAGCATGAGCCTCACGCCCGTCTCCTACGCCCTCGCTGGAGCCATCGCCCATGCGCTCGGCGCGGGGGGCCTCTTCGTCTTGGGCGCGGTCATGGTGATGGTGGTGGCGCTCGGGGCTCTTAGCAGCAGGGAAATCCGGACCCAGTCGGGAGCGCTCGCCACCTGAGCCGCGCTTGGTGGGGTCGGGACCGCGCGAGCCCCATCGCCGGGGAGCCAGCGCCACCACCTGTGAGCTGGGGCGGGCCGGGTGCACCGCGGGAAGGGATCCCGGGCATGTTGTCGTCAGGCACCGGTCGCGGCTTGCTGGCGGCGGCACTCGGCCCCGAGCTGGACCGAGCCCGATCCGGACCGGCGCCGGGTTGGGGATGTGGCTGGGTGATGTGCCCAAGATCCCAGGGAAAGACATGGCCAATATGCGAGGACCGGTCCGGCGCGAACGCGTCTTCTGCCGGCTCGACCCGAGGCGGGGTTCGCGGCTAGGGGACGCCGATGGCGAGCAGGGCCTCGCCGGCGGTCACCGCCAGCCCGGTCAACATGACGAAGACCACCCCACTCTGGGGCGCCACGACCTCCTCCAGCGGCACGCCGAAGACGTCACGCACCTCGCCCACCTTCTGCCCCGTCGCCACCTGATCTCCGATCTGGACCTCAGGGTGGAAGAAGCCCGAGTTGGAAGCCGACAGCCAGATCTCGTCCCCCATGACCTGGGGTGCCGGCCGAAGGGGCGGGGCCGGGGCCATCCCGAGGACCCCGAGCACACCGCGCAGCCCCCGCAGATGGGCTTCCACCGCCTCCCCCGCCACCACCCCCTGCTGTCCGGCTTCGCCAAGCATGGCGGGAATCCCCAGCGCCGCCACCTCGGCGAATGCCATCCCCCGGTTCGCCTGCAGGGGACCGCCGAACACCATCGAGTCACTGTAGGCGGTGGCCATCCTCTGCGAGACCGAGTCGCATTCGGGGTCGCCGGTGCGGGTCCACAGCGAGAACGGGATCAGCGCCTCCACCATGTCCCCGCAGTGGCAATCCACGAAGGCGTCGGCCTTGGCGGCCAGCTCTCTCATGAGGAATGCGGCCACCCTCTCGGCGGCGGTGCCATCGGCCAACCCGGGAAACACCCGGTTGATGTTCTTGCCGTCGCGGGGGTTGAGAAAGACCGTCCGCGAGTAGAACCCCGGCGTGTTCACCTGCAGGATCGCTATCACCGTGCCGTGCAGTGCCGACCGGTCCACCTCCAAGACAAAGCGGCGGACAGCCTCCATCGGTGCGTACTCGCAAGCGTGGACGCCGGCGGTGATGGCGAGGGTCGGCCCGGGATGGGCGCCCCGCACCACGACCACCGGTAGCTGCCAGGCGGGCTCGACTCCCGGCACCTCGACCCAACCGCGGGCCATGCCCCCGGCCTCGGGGCTGAGGTCTTGGAACGCCTGAATGCCCATCCGCCTCCCTCCCCTCGCAACCGGCCGGTCGCAGGGTGGTCTCCCCTTGGCAACCGCCGTCCGCGGCGGACCCAAAGGACTCCGCTCACCGCCCCCACCACCCCAGCGACTATACGATCAAGTTGGGGGGTGGGACCGGCGGCTCCGGCCCCGGGCATCCGGCCCAGCCGCCCTTGGGGACAAGGGTCCAGAACGGGCGCGGTGTCCGCGGGGCACCAGGTCGAGGTAAGTCGGACATGTGGAGGGACGGCTAGGTGGAAGACTCCGAGTACCGGGACGGGAGCCGAAAGTGGGCGCGGGACACCCTGCTGATCCACGCCGGCGAGCACATCGACCAGCTGCATGGCAGCGTTACGGTGCCCATCTACGAGACTGCCAGCTTCGCTCACCGCAGCCTCGCCGACCATCAGGACGCATCCGACCATCCCAGCGACAGGTCCTATTACAGCCGGGGCTACAACCCCACGGTTCGCGCCCTCGAAGAGAAGGTCGCGGCGCTCGAGGGCGCGGGAGCGACCCTGGCCTTTGGGTCCGGCATGGCGGCCATAAGCACCACCTTGCTGGTGGTCCTGAGAGGTGCTGGCCACCTGATCTGCACCGACAAGGTGTTCGTCACCACCCGGCGGTGGCTGGACCAAGAGGCCGCGGGTCTGGGGATCTCGGTGTCCTACGTCGACACCTCCGACCCTGGGGCGATCCGGGCCGCGGTCCTGCCGACGACCCGGGCCATCTTTGTCGAGGCCTTCTCGAATCCCCTGCTCGAGGTCGCCGACCTTCGCCTCCTGAAGCAGTTCTGTGACTCGCTGGGGCTCCTGCTCCTCGTCGACAACACCTTCCTCTCCCCCTATCTACTCCAGCCGCTGGGCCTGGGAGCCGATCTGGTCATCCACAGCGCGACCAAGTACATCTCCGGCCACGGACAGGTGCTGGGCGGGGTGGTGTCGGGCTCCCGGGACCTTGTCGCCACGATCGCCGAGCCCCGGCGGCTCTTCGGGGCCACGCTTAGCCCCCATTCGGCAGCCCTGATCCTCGCCGGCGTCAAGACCCTGGGCCTTCGGATGGAGAGGGCGTCGCAGAACGGCCTCGCCACGGCCCGCCTGCTGGCGGACCACCCAGAGGTGAGGAGGGTCTACTACCCGGGCCTGGAGACCGACCCCGGGCACATCCTGGCCAAGTCCCTGACCGGAGGGCTGTGCGCCGGCATCGTGACCTTTGAGCTGGTGGACCACGCCCGCACCGCC
>DAHUYV010000161.1 GCA_027306885.1 Candidatus Dormiibacterota bacterium | reverse complement strand
GCGGCGGCGTGGAGGAACACCCCAGCCCGGGCCGCCTCGAAAGGGGCCAGCCCCTGCGCCAGCAGCGCCCCGATGAGGCCGGAGAGCACGTCGCCGGCGCCTCCGACGGCCAGCGCCGAGGTGGCGTGCTGATCCTCCCAGACCTCCCCGGAGGGATCCGCCACCAGGCTGTGCGCTCCCTTAAGGACGACCACTGCCTGCCAGCGGTGGGCCAACGCCGCCGCCGCCGCGGGGCGATCCGCCTGCACCGCGCCAGCGCCCACCCCGAGCAGTCGGGAGGCCTCCAGCGGGTGGGGCGTCAGGACAACCCCGGCCGGAATCCGGCTCCCCAGCGTCGGCCACCGGCTGGCGGCATTCAGGGCGTCCGCGTCCAGCACGAGGCCGGCGCCGTCGGCCCGGGCGTCGAGGACCGCTCCCACCAACTCCTCGACCTCGGGCGAGCCGCCCAGCCCCGGCCCGCAGACCACGGACTCCAGCCCCAGCCCATCGCCGAGGGCGCGGGCCGCCGTGCCCGAGAAGGCTCCGTTGCGCTCCTCCAGGGGCACCCGGATCACCTCCGGCGGCAGCTCGGCGGAAGGACCGGCCAGGCCCACCACGCACCGCACCTTGCCCGCGCCACCGCGCAAGGCGCCCCAGCAGGCCAGCACCGCCGCTCCCGGGAACAGCGGGCTCCCAGCCACCACCAGGACGGTCCCGAAGGTGCCCTTGTGACCGGAATCCGGCCGCGCCGGCAGGCGCACCCCCGCCGGCACCGCCAGGGGCGGGTTCCAGGGTACCGCCAGCACCGCCACCGCAACCGCCAGCCCGGCGTCGTGGCTCAGGCTCAGCTCAAGCCCGGGCACCGTTCTCCCGTCCACCAACGCCTCGGGGGCCCCGCCGGGGCGGTGCCGCACCGAGATTCGAGGGTACGGTGGCAGGGGCAGGCCCAGGCTCCCATGGACCTTGCGGACCGCCTCCTTGGCCGCCCAGCGCGCGGCCAGCCGCTCCGGGCGGCCGGCGCAGTACTCGGCCTCCTCCTTGGTGAAGAGCTTGGCGACAAAGCGCGGCCGGCGCTCCAGCAGGCCGGCGATCCGGTCCACCGCGGCAACGTCGATGCCGGTCACCACAGGGACGGTCATGGGCGGTGTGGTCCGGGGCTGCAAAGGTAGGGGGCGGGGCCCCGGCCAATCAGCCCTCCCTCCTGGCCCGGGAAGAGGCGCTCCCCCGGCCCCGGCCCGCTCACTCCACAGTGACGGACTTGGCGAGGTTCCGTGGTCGGTCCACGTCGAGGCCCTGGCTCATGGCCGCATGGTAGGCGAGCAGCTGCCCCACCAGCACGTTGACCATCGGCGCCACCATCTCAGGCACCCTCGGCACCTGCACCAGGTGGGTCGCCAGGCCGTCCAGGCTGCTGTCGCCCTCGGTCACCACGGCGAGGATCGGGCTCAGCCGGGCGCTGACCTCCTGGATGTTGCTGCGCACCTTCTCCCGGGTCGCACTCTCGGTGGCGAAGGCGACCACCGGCACCCCGGGGTCCAGGAGCGCGATGGGACCGTGCTTTAGCTCGCCGGCGGGGTAGGCCTCGGCGTGCAGGTAGGAGACCTCCTTCAGCTTCAGGGCCGCCTCCAGCGCCACCGGGTAGTTGTATCCCCTGCCGATGTAGAGGATGCTGCGATGCTGGGCCAGCCAGGCCCCGAGGGGCTGCATCTCCAGCTCCGCCTGCAGCAGGCGCTGCTGGGCGTCGGCGACGCTCCGCATCGCCCCCGCCAGCCGGCGCAGGTCCCCCGGGTCAGCGGTGGACCGCACCTGGGCCAGGCGCATGGCGAGGAGCAGCGACACCGCCACCTGGTTCAAGAACGTCTTGGTGGCCACGACGCAGATCTCGGGACCGGCGTGCAGGTTCACCATGGCATCGGCCTCCAGCGCCAGGGTGCTCCCGACCACGTTGCTGATCGCCAACACGTAGCTGCCCTGCTCCTGGGCGCGGCGGGCCGCCGCCAGGGTGTCGGCCGTCTCTCCGGACTGGGAGATCGCCACGGTCAGGGTATCGGCGCCGACGGTCTGGGGCCGGTAGCGCCATTCCGAGGCGACCTCCACCGCGGTGGGGATGCGGGAGAGGTCCTCGATGGCGTACTTGGCCAGCAGCCCCGCGTAGTGCGCCGATCCGGCGCCGACGATCTGAACTCGCTGGAAGCGCCTAAGCTGCTCGGGGTCGATGTCCCAGTCGGCGAACTCCACGCGCCCGTCTGACAGGAGTCGGCCCCGCAGGGCGTTCTCCAACGCCGCCGGCTGCTCGTGCATCTCCTTGGCCATGAAGCTGGGGTATCCGCCACGCTCCGCCTGCAGCACGTCCCACTCCACCCGCACCACCCGGGGGACGGACTCGCTGCCGTCGGCGATCGAGGTCACCACGGGGCCGACCGGGCTGAGGACCGCCATGTCCCCCTCGCCCAGCACCAGGGCCCGCTTGGTGTAGGGGATGATCGCGGCGAGGTCCGAGCTGAGGAACCATTCGTCGGCGCCCACCCCGACCACCAGCGGGGCGTTCAGCCGGGCGCCGATCAGGGTGTCGGGATCGGTGGAGCTGAGGATCACCACGGCGTAGGCGCCACGGAGGCGACGCAGCGCCCGCCGTGCGGCGAGCACCAGGTCGCCCTCGTAGTACTCCTCGATCAGGTGGGGCAGGACCTCCGTATCGGTCTCCGACCGGAAGACGTGCCCGCCGGCCTGCAGCTCGGCGCGGAGCTCGGCGAAGTTCTCGATGATCCCGTTGTGGATCACAAAGAAGCGCCCGCCGCAATCGGAGTGCGGGTGGGCGTTCTCGAAGGTCGGGCTGCCGTGGGTGGCCCACCGGGTGTGGCCCATCCCCACCTTGCCGAGGATCTGCTCCCCGTCGATTCGATCGAGCAGCGACTGGACCTTCCCGGCCGCCTTGATCGCCACCGGGGCACCCTCACCGCTCAGCACGACCACCCCTGACGAGTCGTAGCCCCGGTACTCGAGGCGCCGCAGGCTCTCGAGCAGAACCGGTGCCGCCGGCCGTGGGCCCAGGTAGCCGATGATGCCGCACATCTGAAGCGCCTCCCCTGGTCCTTCGTTCCCCCCGGACAACGCCCCCGCCGGGGAAGAGGTTACAGGGCTTCGGCTCAGGGCGTCGGCGACGGAGACGGTGTTGGGGTGGCGATGGAGACCGGAGCGATGTCCACCACGACCGTCACCGTGGCAGTGGAGGCCGTCACCCCGGAGGGCAGGACCAGGGGCAGCTGGTAGCTGGTGGTCTTGGTCAGGCCGTTGAGGTTCACCGCCTGAGTGTCGATGGAGCTGAGGCTGGTGATGGTGCCCGAGGCGCCGGTCACGATCACCGTGAGCGGGCTCGATTGGATGCCGACCACCTGGAAGCCGGAGGCGGGCTGTCCCGAGGTGACGACATACACCACCACGGTGCGCTCCGAGGTCTGAGAGGTGATCACCGCGTTCACCGTCACCACCGAGGGCGAGAAGGTGATGTGGGCCCCGAGGCCGCCCTGGTGCAGCAGGCTGACGTCCTCGGTGACCTGCACCGAGCTTCGGGCCTGGGCGAGGGAGATGGTGACGACCGGCTCGAGCTGGGTGATGACGCTGCTGGGGGCCCGCACCGTGACGGTGGCCGGACTCACCGTCGTTTTGGAACTGCTCCAGGAGTAGCCGGTGGGCGGGAGCTGACCACTCGCCACCTGCACATGCACCGGCAGCGACGCCGTGACCAGCTTGTCCACTAAGAGGGAGGCGTGGGTGGGGACGGACCAGAGCTCCACGTTGCTGTCGGTCTTGATCACGTGCACCGGCACCGAGTACCGGCCCGGGCCCTTGATCGAGCTGAGGTCGGCGTAGGCGGAGAGCTCGCTCGCCACATTGGGCGAGCGCACGTTGGAGCGGACCCCCGCCACCTTCACGGCGATCGTCCCCCCTGCCGACCCGCCCGGGATGGTGGGCAGCAGAACCAGGTCAGAGGCCAGCCCCAGCGTCTGGACCGGCACCTGAACCGTGGCGATCGCCGGGGGGTTGCGGGCGTACACCACTCCCACCCACATGCCGCAGGCCACCAGCAGGGCGATCACCTTCAGCCGCCAGTTCCGCGCCGCGGCGTGGGCGAACCGGGCCGCCATCAGCTCAGCGCCGCCCCACGACGGTTGGCTCCTCGCGCCGGCTCCCCCGCGGGCGCAGGCGGATCGAGCGGCGGTGGCGCTCATACAGCGGCAGGCCGAGGAAAGCGCCCAGCCGGTTGGTGAGCTGCTCCCCGTCCAGCCCCGTCTCCAGCTGGCCGCCGACCGCCCAGCTGACCCGCCCGGTCTCCTCGGACACCACCACGACGCCGGCGTCGGTCGCCCTGGTCAGGCCCACCGCCGCCAGGTGGCGGGTGCCGGTACCCCGAGTGCGAAGGTCCTGCTCCGCCAGCGGCAGCACACAGCCGGCGGCGACCAGGCGGCCCGGGTGGACCACCGCCGCACCGTCGTGCAGGGGGGATTTGTAGGTGAAGACAGTTATCAAAGCCTCGGAGCTGAGCAGGGCGTCCAGGCGCACCCCCGTGGTCACGATCTCCTCCAGCCCGATGTCGCCCTGGATCACGATCAGGGCCCCTGTCGCGGCCTCGCCAAGGCGGACCGCCGCGCGCACCACCTCGTCGACTTCACGCCGGAGCTGGGCGGTGTCGGGGGCCAAAAGGCCCCGACGCAAGCGGCCCAGGCTGCCCATCTGGTCCAGGGCACGACGGAGCTCGGGCTGGAAAAGGATGATCACCCCGATCAGGATCACCTGCCCGCCGTTGCTGTAGATGAACTTGAGAACCGGGAGGTTGAGGATGAAGGCAAGGGCGCCCAGGGCTCCGATCAGAAGCAGCCCCACCAGAATCTGCATCGCCTGGGTGCCCCGGATCAGCACCAGGAGGCGGTAGACCAGATAGGTGATGATGACGATGTCCAGGGCGTCCTGCCAGCCCACCGTCTGGAACATCACCCGGAGGGTTTCGCCGAGGTTGAGCCCGCCCAAGACCAGCATCACGTTCCGCCCGCGGCGGCCCCGGTCATGACGAAGGCTCGGCCGAGCCGAAGATCGCGGAGAGCAACGCCAGCTGGACCCAGTACCGGTTCTCTGCCTGCTCGAAGACGATCGACTGGGGCCCGTCGATCACCCCGTCGGTGATCTCCTCGCCCCGGTGCGCCGGCAGGCAATGCATCACCCTGACCCCGGCCGGCGCCCGCTCGAGGACCGACTCGTTGATCTGATATGGACCGAAGTCCTGCCGGCGATCCTCGTGCTGCTCCTCCTGGCCCATGCTGGTCCAGACGTCAGTGTAGATGACTTCCGTACCCGCCAACCCCTCAGCCAGGTCATTGGTTACGGTGACGCTCCCCCGGCCCTCGTCCGGGCGGGACCGGGCCAGAACCGGCTCGCGTGGCCCATACCCCGGCGGGGTGACCACCCGGAGGTCGAGCTCGGCCACCTGGGCTGCCTCGATCCAGGAGTTGCACACGTTGTTGCCGTCGCCGACGAAGGTGATCCGGGCGCCGGCCAGCCGGCCCAACTGCTCTTGGACGGTGAGGCAGTCCGCCAGGATCTGGCAGGGATGACCGAGATCGGTCATCGCGTTGATGACCGGTGCGCCCATCGCCCCGGCGAGCCCGCGCAGGTCCCGGTCCGAGGGGATCCGCGCCACCAGCCCATCGACGAACCGGTCCATGATCCGGCCCACGTCACCCACCGACTCCCGCTTGCCCATCTCGATCTCACGGTCGAACAGGGCGATCGGGTGCCCCCCGAGGCGCGCGATGGCCGCCTCGAACGAAACCCTCGTCCGGTTGCTCGGTCGCAGGAAGATCAGCGCGATCGAGCGCCGCTCCAGGGGAGTTCCCGGGTCCCATCCCCGCTTCAGCGCCACAGCCCGGTCCAACAGCCCGGTCAGCTCGTCCGGCCGCAGGTCGGCAACCGCCAGAAGGTCGCGGCCCCTCAGCTCCACCGTGGGCGACCTCCAACCTGCATCGGCACTGAATTCAAGATCGAAGTAGAAGTATAGGATGCGGCCGGCCAGGGCCCCGGGGAGTGGCGCTCAGCGCTTGGTGTACTGGGGTGCCTTGCGGGCCCGCTTGAGCCCCGGCTTCTTGCGCTCCTTCATGCGCGGGTCGCGGGTCAGCAGGCCCGCCGCCTTGAGCTGAGCGCGAAGCTCGGAGTCCATGACCACCAGCGCGCGGGCCAGTCCGTGCGAGACCGCACCAGCCTGCCCGGCGACACCGCCGCCGTCGACCTTCACGCTGACCCGGACCCGATCGCTCACCCCGGTGAGGCGCAGCGGGCGAAGCGCCATCTCCTCCAGCTCCCGGCGACCGAAGTGGCGCAGCGGGTCGCGCTCATTCACCACGGTCGGGCCGGCGCCCTGGTAGATCCTGACCCGCGCCACCGCGGTCTTGCGTCGGCCGGTGCCGTAGGCGTAGCCGGTCACGTCATCGCTCACAGTGGCACCACCTCCCCACAGTCACCGAACCGGATCGCCACCGGCTGCTGAGCCTGATGGGGATGCTCGGCCCCCGAGTATACCTTCAGCCGTTTGATCTGCAATCCGCCGAGGGTGTTGTGCTGGAGCATCCCTCGCACCGCGAGCCGGAACGGCTGGGTCGGGTCGCGCTCGATGACCTCCAGGTAGGTGCGCTCGCGGCGCCCCCCCGGGTATCCGGTGTAGCGGTCGTAGATCTTGTCGGTCCGCTTGCTGCCGGTAACCTCCAGCCCTCCCGCGTTGATCACGATCACGTGGTCGACGCCGAGGGCGTGAGGGGTGTAGTCGGCCCGGTGCTTGCCGCGCAGCACCCGGGCCACGTTCACCGCCAGTCGGCCGAGGGTCTGCCCCTGGGCGTCGACCAGCCACCAGCGCTCCGCTCCCGTGGTCGACGGCCGAAGGCTGAAGGTGGGCTGGGCTGTGGTGCTCATGCGCTTGCTCCCTGCTGCTCGAGGTCTAGGTACTCCACGCGCCAGAGGTGCAGCCCCTGCGCGGGAGCACTGAGACCGCCGGCGGACCCCGGGCGGGCGTCGGCGAGGAGCGAGCGGAACTGCTCTGCCGTCATCCGGCCCGAACCCACCCCCACCAGGGCCCCCACCAGGTTCCGCACCATCCCCCGCAGGAACGCGTCGCCGCGGAGCTCGAAGGTGTAGCCCGAGTCGCTGATGGCGATGTCAGCCCGGTCCAGGAGGCGCGCGGTTGAGCCGCCGGCGACCGGGCTGGTCCCGAAGGAAGCGAAGTCGTGCCGACCCAGAAGTGCTCGGGCGGCGCCTCTCATCGGCGCCAGCTCCAACTCGAAGGGCAGCGACCAGGCGTACTGCCGACCCACTGGCTGGCGGCCCTGGCCGGTGCGGACCTGATAGCGGTAGGTGCGCCGCCAGGCCTGCCGCCGCGGGTCGAAGTCGGCCCCGGCCAGCTGGGCCCCCGTCACCCGGACATCGTCCGGCAACCGGCTGTTGCAGGCGGCGCGCAGGGCCTCCGGCGCCCACCCGGGATCCAGGCTGAAGCCCACAACCTGACCGCGGGCGTGAGCCCCGGCGTCGGTCCGCCCCGCCGCCCGGATCGGGGGCCGCTGCCCGGTTGCCGCCACCAGCGCCGCCTCCAGGCAGCCGGCGACGGTGGCCGTATGCGGCTGGCGCTGCCAGCCGTGGTAGGCGGTGCCGTCGTAGGCGACGGTGAGCCGGTAGCTCTGGGCGACCTCGCTCAATCCACCAGCTCCATGATCACAACCGGAGCTCCATCGCCGGGGCGCGGCCCCTTGGCCACGATCCGGGTGTAGCCCCCGGGGCGCTCCCGGAACCGCTCCGCGTACTGGCCGAACAGCTTGGCGGCCACGTCCTCACGGGCTATCACCCGGGACACCTGGCGGCGGTGGTGCACGTCGTCGGTCTTGGCGGTGGTCACCAGCTTCTCAACCCAGCGCCGGATCTCTTTGGCCTTGACCTCGGTGGTCTCGATCCGGCCGTGCTCGAAGAGAGCGGTGGCCAGGTTGCGGGTGAGTGCCTGCCGGTGGGCTGAGGTCCGCCCCAGCTTCCGGCCCGCCTTTAGGTGGCGCATCTCAGGCGTGCTCGCCCGGCTGGAAGACCGAGTCGATCTCGTCCTCCGGGACGAACCCCTTGGCCACCAGCTTCTGCTTGATCTCGTCGAGCGACTTGGTGCCGAAGTTGCGCAGCGCCATCAGCTCCTCGAGGCGCATCGCCAACAGGTCCCCAAGCTTGGTGATGTCGTTGGCCTTGAGGCAGTTCAGGGCTCGGACACTGAGCTCCAGGTCCTCCACCGGCACCTCGTTAAGCCGGCTCTTGGCGTCCGCCTCTCGCGCCACGGCGTCGGTGGCGGCGGTCAGGCTGTCACCGAAGCTGGAGAAGAGGCTGAGGTGGCGGGTGTAGTACTGGGCGGCTCGGCTCACCGCCTCAACTGGAGTGATGGTCCCGTTGGTCCAGACCTCAAGGGTCAGCTTCTCCCAGTCGGTGTCCTGGCCGACGCGGGTGCGCTCCACCAGGAAGTTGGCCTTGCTGACCGGGGTGAAGAGCGCGTCGACCGAGATGACCCCGATCGGCTGGCCCTCGCGCTTGTTGCGCTCCGCCGTCGAGTAGCCGCGCCCCAGCTCGACCGTCAGCTCCATCCGCAGGGAAGCCTGGGCACCGTCCAGGGTGCAGATGTAGAGATCGGGGTTGGCGATCTCGGCGTCGGAGTTGGGGGTGATGTCCGCGGCGGTGACCCGGCGGGGTCCGTGCACGTCCAGGCTGAGGTGGGCTCCGTCGGGGTTGTGGCAGGTGAGGGCGAGCTGCTTCAGGTTGAGCAGGATCTCGCCCACGTCCTCCTTCACGTGCTTGATGCTGGAGAACTCGTGGGCCACACCCTCGATCGACACGGCGGTGACCGCGGCGCCGGTGAGCGAGGAGAGCAGCACCCGGCGCAGCGAGTTACCGAGGGTGGTCCCGTAGCCGGTCTCGAGCGGCTCGATCTCGAAGCGACCGTGGTCGCGCGAGCTGGATACTTCCCGGACCGTTGGTTGGATCGCAGTCTCTGGCATCAGCAGTGAGTTCCTTTAGGCTGGGGGCGCTGTCGCCCCGGGTTTAGCGGGAGTAGTACTCGACGATCAACTGCTCGTCGATGCTGGTCTCCATCTCCCCGCGCTCGGGCAGGCGGCTGACGTCGACTCGCAGCTCTTCCGGATAGAGGGTCAGCCAGCTGGGGACCGCCTGCCCGCCTCGGGAGTCCACCGACCGCGTGATCGGCTCCTTCTCCGCGTGGCCGGACCGCACCTGGACCACCTGCCCGGGCCGGAGCTGGTACGAGGGAATGTTCACCACCCGGCCGTCGACCTGGAAGTGACGGTGGCTGACCAGCTGCCGCGCCTCACGCCGAGAGCTGGCGAAGCCGGCCCGGTAGACCACGTTGTCCAGCCGCTGCTCCAGCATCTGCAGGAGCACGGTCCCGGTCACGCCCTTGCCCGACGAGGCCCGCTCGAAGTAGTTCTGGAACTGGGTCTCCATGACCCCGTACACCCGCCGCCCCCGCTGCTTGGCGCGGAGCTGGATCCCATACTCGCTGATCCGGCGGCGCCGGGCCATGCCGTGTTGCCCTGGTGGGGTCGCGTTGCGCTTGGTGAAGGTGCAGCGGTCCCCGACGCACTTCTCGCCCTTGAGGAAGAGCTTCACCCCCTCGCGCCGGCAGAGCCGGCAGACCGGGTTGTGTGGATTGCCCATCGCCTCAGACCCTCCGCCGCTTGGGCGGCCGGCAACCGTTGTGCGGGATCGGCGTCACGTCCACGATCGCGCTGATCTCCAGGCCGGCGGCTTGCAGGGAGCGGATGGCCGCTTCCCGTCCCGACCCGGGCCCCTTGACCAGCACCTCGATCGACTTCAGGCCATGCTCCATCGCCCGCTTGGCCGCCGCCTCGGCGGTCATCCCCGCCGCGAAGGGGGTGCTCTTGCGCGACCCCTTGAACCCCGACGACCCGGCACTGCCACAGGCGATGGTGTTGCCCTGGGTGTCGGTCAAGGTCACGATCGTGTTGTTGAAGGTGCTGAGCACGTGCGCCTGCCCGACAGCGATGTTCTTGCGCTCCCGGCGCCGGGTCCGCACCACCTTCTTCTTCTTCGCCAAACCGTCTCCTCAGCAAGGCCCACCCCGGGATCCCCGGGGCCAGCCGCTACTTGCCCTTCTTCCGCCGCACGCCCACGGTCTTGCGGGGCCCGCGCCGCGCCCTGGCGTTGGTCCGGGTCCGCTGGCCCCTCACCGGCAGCCCGCGCCGATGGCGCAGCCCCCGGTAGGTGCCGATCTCCATGAGCCGCTTGATGTTGAGCGCCACCTGGCGCCGAAGGTCACCCTCGACCCGGCCGGGCAGCTCCTTGGCCACCACGTCCCGGAGCCGGCTGACCTGCGCCTCGGACAGCTCACCCGACTTGATGTCAGGATCGATCTGGGCGATCCGCAGGACCTTGCGGCTGGTGGTCGGGCCGATCCCGTACACGTAGGTGAGGGCGATCTCGATCCGCTTGTCCCGGGGAAGGTCGACGCCAGCGATCCTCGCCATCAGCCGCCCTCCTAACCCTGTCGCTGCTTGTGCTTGGGGTTTTCGCAGATCACTCGGACCGTGCCCGAGCGCCGGATCACCTTGCACTTGGTGCAGATCCTCTTCACCGAGGCCCGGACCTTCACTGCCAACTCCTCAAACCGCCGTCACACCACCCTGGCCAGGATCCGGCCCCTTCCGGGGTCCGTGGCCGACAGCTCGACCACGACCCTGTCTCCGGGCAGGAGCCGCACGCTCGCCAGACGGGCCCGGCCTGCTGCGTGCGCCACCACCTTGGCCCCGCCTGGCAGCTCTACCCGATAGAGCGAGTTGGGCAGGGACTCAAGTATCCGACCCTGGAGCTGACCAGGGTCACTCACGATGAAGGGCGCACGAAACCCAGCCGGGATTCGCCCGTCGGAAGTATACCCGATGAACCCGGACCAGGTGGCCTTCCACCCTCACCCCGCCGCCACCGGGACGGCCGTCAGCACCTCCGGGCCCTCGGCGGTGACCGCCACGGTGTGCTCGAAGTAGCAGGAACGGCGCCCGTCCGCGGTCACAACCGTCCACTGGTCCGGCTGCACCCGGGTGGCTGGGGTGCCCTCGTTGACGATCGGCTCGATGGCGAGACAGAGTCCCGGGCGGATCTCCAGCCCCTTGCCCGGGGTGCCGAAGTTGGGCACCTCCGGGTCCTCGTGCATGTCGCGCCCGATCCCGTGGCCGGTGTAGCCCCGCACGATGGAGAAGCCGTTCTCCTCCACATGGCGCTGGACGGCGGCCCCGATGTCGCCGAGGCGGCGCCCCGGTCGAGCCTCCTCGATCCCCACTCGCAGCGCCTCCCGCGTCACCTGGATCAGTCGCTGGCCCTCCGCGTCGACATCTCCGCAGGCCACGGTGAGGCCGGCATCGGCCCACCATCCCTTGTAGATCAGTCCGCAGTCCAGGCTGACCAGGTCGCCGTCCCGCAGCGGGCGCCGCCCGGGGATGCCGTGCACCACCTCCTCCTGCACCGAGACGCAGAGATGCTTGGGGAAGCCGTCGTAGCCGAGAAACCCGGGAAAGCTCTCCCGGCGGCGGATCTCCCGGTTGGCCACCCGGTCCAGGTCGGCCGTGGTGATCCCGGGCCGGACCGCGGCCGCCAGCACGGCCAGCACCTCCGCCAGCCGGCGCCCGGCCTCACGCATGAGCGCGAGCTCCTCGGGCCGCTTCAGGGTGATCAACCTATCGCCTGCACCAGAGCGCCGTTGACCTCCTCCACGCTGCCCCGCCCGTCCAGGCGGAGCACCGGCACCAGGTCCCCGAGGTACTCCAGGACCGGCTCGGTCTGCACCCGATACACGCGGAGCCGCTCGGAGATGATCTCCGGGGTGTCGTCCTCGCGCCGCTCCTCGGTGGCGCGCCGCGAGAGGCGGGCCACCAACTCCTCCTCAGGCACGTCCAGCACCGCCACCAGGTCGATCGGCCGGTCCATCTTCTCCAGGAGCTCCTGAAGTGACCGAGCCTGAGGCACGGTTCGGGGAAATCCGTCCAGGACGAATCCCTTGGCGTCGCCGTCGTCCTCGAGACGGTGCCTGATCATGTTCACGATCAGCTCGTCGGGAACCAGCTTGCCCGCGGCCATGTACTCCGAGGCCAGATGCCCCAGCTCAGTCCCGGCCGCGCGATGCTCGCGCAGCATGTCACCGGGGGCGATGTGATCGAGATCGTACCGCTGCCGCAGCAATTCGGCCTGGGTGCCCTTGCCCGACCCCGGAGCCCCGAAGAGGATCAGCCGCCGCCGCAGTCCCTGACCTCCCATCACCCTCCCTCAGCGAATGAAGCCCCGATACTGCCGCATCAGAAGTTGGGTTTCCAGCTGCTTCATGGTGTCCAGCGACACCCCCACCACGATCAGGATAGCCGTGCCCCCCAGGTACAGACCGCTGTTCAGCTGCTGGCCGGTGAGGAAGGCGGTGAGCAGGGGCAGCACCACGGTGATCGACCCAAGGAAGATGGCGCCCGCCAGCGTGATCCGACTCATGACCCGGGCCAGGTAGTCGGCGGTCGCCTTCCCCGGCCGGATCCCGGGTATGTAGGTGGCGCTCTTCTTCAGGTTGTCGGCGGCGTCCTCGGGATCGAAGGTGACCGCGGTGTAGAAGAAGGTGAAACCCATGATCAGCCCGAAGTAGAGAAGCTGGTAAACGACGTTCAGCAGGATGTCCGGGCCGGTCGGGGTCCAGTAGGTGTGGAACCAGGTGGCGACGTGGCCGACCACCCCGCCGCTCTGCCCCGCCGGGGGCAGGAAGAAGTTGCTGAAGATCTGGGGGAAGAACATGATCGAGATGGCGAAGATGATGGGAATCACCCCGGCCTGGTTGACCCTGAGGGGCAGGAAGCTGCTCCGACCCTGGTAGACCTGGCGCCCCACCACCCGCTGAGAGGACTGGATCGGTATCTTGCGGGTGGCCTGCTGGACAAAGATGATCCCGGCGGACACCAGGACCGCGATCACCGCGAAGATGAAGATGGTGAAAGTCTGGGCCTGGCCCCCGTTGGTGAAGGAGATCACCGTGGCGGGGATCTGCGCCAGGATCCCCGCCATGATGATGATCGACACCCCGTTGCCCAGCCCGTACTCGGTGATCAGCTCCCCGAACCACATGATGATCACCGTGCCCCCGGTGAGCACCACGATGATGCCCAGGGTCTCGGCGATGGAGATGTTGGAGGGCAGGATGGAGATGCCCTGGAAGCTGTAGCTCTCGAAGAGCCGGGTGTACCCGAAGGCCTGGAGAAGGGCCAGCGCCACCGTCAGGTAGCGGGCGTACTGGGTGAGGCGCCGCCGGCCCAGGTCGCCCTCCTTGGAGAGCTCCTTGACCCGGGTGGAGATCACCGTCATCAGCTGCATGATGATCGTGGCGTTGATGTAGGGATTAAGGCCCAGCGCGACGATCGAGATCCCGGCGCTGCTCCCCCCGGTGGCGATCCCGCTGCCGGAGAAGAGGTTGATCAGCCCGAGCAGGCTGTTGCCCTGGTACAGCTGGCGCAGCGCCACCCCGTTGACCCCGGGGATGGTGATCGTGGCCAGCATTCGGAACACCACCAGGAGCCCGATGGTGATCAGCAGCTTGCGCCGCAGCTCCGGAACCTGCATGGCGGCGCGCAGCGCCCCGAACAGGTTCATGAGTTGCTGTCCGCAGCCTCCTCGGCGGGCGGGGCCGCAGCGATCAGGACCACCTCACCACCGGCCGCCCTGATCACCTCGATGGCGGCGCGGCTGGCCCGGTTCACCCGAAGCGTGAGCGCGGGGATGGTGGCCGATCCACCGGCCAGCAGCTTCACCGGCGCCCCCACCCTTCGGACCAGCCCCGCCTTGCGCAGAGCCTCGGCGTCGACCTCAGTCCCGGCGGCGAAGCGGCTGAGCTTGGCGCAGTTGACCACCTGGTACTCGACCCGGAAACGGTTGTAGAAGCCCCGGAGCTTGGGCACCCGCTGGGTGAGCGGCATCTGCCCACCCTCGAACCCGCGGGGCAGGCTCCAGGAGCTGCGTGCACCCTGGCCCTTCTGGCCACGGCCAGCGGTCTTGCCACCCCCCGCGGAGCTTCCCCGCCCGACGCGGGTCCGGGGCCGTCGGCTGCCCTTGGGCGGCCGAACCTCGTCCAGTCTCACTCGGAAGCCTCCTTCTGGCCGTCCGCCGCGGGCACCTCCTCGACGCGCACCAAGTGGCACACGGTGGCGATCATCCCGCGCACCGCGGGTCCGTCAGCATGCTCCACGGTCTGGTGCAGTCGCCGCAACCCCAGAGCCGCGATCGTCCGCTTCTGGTTGCCAGCGTACCCGATCGCGCTCTTGGTCCAGGTGACCCGCACCCGCTGCTCAGCCAACCTCAGCCTCCTGGGGCTCCGCCACCGAGCTCCGCACTCCCAGCTGGGTCAAGGTCCGGCCCCTCAGCTGGGCCACGGTCTCGGCGGTCCGCAGCTGCTGCAGGGCGGCGATCGTGGCCCTAACCGTGTTGATCGGGTTGTCGCTGCCCAGCGACTTGGTGAGGATGTCCTTGATCCCAGCCAGCTCCACCACCGCCCGCATCGCGCCGCCGGAGATCACCCCGGTCCCTGGCGAGGCCGGCCGGAGCAGCACCCTGGCCGCCCCCTCCTTGTGCAGAACCGCGTGCGGGATGGTGCGGCCCACCATCGGGACCGCCGTCATGTGCTTCTTGGCGTCCTCGACCCCCTTCCGGATGGCCTCAGGGACCTCTCCGGCCTTGCCCAGACCGGCACCCACCCGACCGGCGCCGTCACCGACGACCACCAGGGCGCTGAACGAGAACCGCCGGCCCCCCTTGACCACCTTGGCCACGCGGTTCAGGCTCACCACCCGCTCGGCGAACTCGCCGCGGGACTCACGGTCCGACCGGCTCATGTTCATGCTCATGCTCTAGCCCTCAGAAGTCCAAGCCGGTCTCGCGAGCCGCGTCGGCCAGGGCCTGAACCCGGCCGTGGTACAGGTATCCACCGCGGTCGAAGACCACCCGGGTGACGCCGGCCGCCTTGGCCCGCTCGCCGAGCAGCCTGCCCACCGCGGCCGCGGTAAGGCGGTTGCAGCCGCGGGCCCCAGCCGCCGCCTCGTTGGTGCTGGCCGCCACCAGGGTGCGCCCCAGATCGTCGTCGACAACCTGGGCGTAGACATGACGGAGGCTCCGGTAGACGCACAGGCGAGGGCGCTCCCCGGTTCCCGATACGCGCTTGCGCACCCGGCGGTGGCGCCGGCCCCGAGCCAGCTCCCGATCATCAAAACTCATCTCAGCCCTTGGCTCCCTTGCCGCTCTTGCCGGCCTTGCGCCGCACCACCTCGCCGCGGTATCTGACCCCCTTGCCCTTGTAGGGCTCCGGACGCCTTGTGGCCCTGATGCGCGCCGCCAGCTGACCCACGGCCTCCTTGTCGTTGCCGCTCACCGCGACCCGGGTCGGCTCTGGCACCTCGATCCTGACGCCCGGCGGCGGGCTGATCCGGATCGGATGAGAGTAACCGAGCGAGAGCTGAAGGTCGGCCCCCTGGAGGCTGGCGCGGTAGCCGACCCCGACCAGCTCCAGCTCCCGACGGAAGCCGGTGGTGACGCCCGTGACCATGTTGGCCACGAGGGTCCGGCTGAGCCCATGCAGCGAGCGGTTCGGTGCCGAGTCGGTGGGACGCTCCACCGTCACCGCACCGTCCGCCTGCCGGGCGGTGATCGGGTGCGGCAGCGCCCGCTGGAGGTTCCCCAGCGGACCCGAGACCTTGACCGTGCTGCCCTCGATGGTCACCGTGACCCCGGAGGGGACCGCAATGGGCGATCTGCCAATCCTGGACATCGGCTCCCCTACCAGACCTCGGCCAGCACTTCGCCGCCGATCCCCAGCTGGCGAGCCTGCCGCCCGGACATGATCCCCTGCGGAGTCGAGACGATCGCCACCCCGAGCCCGCTCAGCACCCGGGGAAGCTCGTCGCGGCCGCGGTACACGCGCAGCCCCGGCCGGCTCACCCGGCGGATCCCCTGGAGAACGCGCTGACTCTTGGGGGCCACCTTCAGCTCCAGCCAGAGCACCTGGCGCGGGGCCTCGCCCTCGACGCCGTAGGCGACCAGGTAGCCCTCATCCTTCAGGACGCGGGCGATCTCGACCTTCACCTTGCTCGTGGGCATGTCCACCCGGCGGTGGCCGGCGAGGTTCGCGTTCCGCACCCGCGTCAGCATGTCGGCGATGGGATCAGTCAGCACGACCGGCTCACCAACTCGACTTGCGCACGCCAGGGATCTGCCCCTGGGATGCATGGGTGCGGAAGCAGATCCGGCACAGCCCGAACTTGCGCATGTACCCGCGCGGCCGGCCACACAGGTTGCAGCGCGAGCGAGCCTGCACCGGGAACCGCGGGGCCCGCCGGCTGGCCATGATCTTCGACTTCTTCGCCAACTGGGTCTCCTTGCCTAACGCCGGAAGGGCATGCCCAGCCCCGCCAGAAGGCTGCGGCCCTCGGCGTCGGTCTGAGCGGTGGTCACGATCGTGATCTCCAGGCCCCTCAGCTTGTCGATCTTGTCGTAGTCGACCTCGGGAAACACCAGCTGCTCCCGAAGGCCCAGGGTCAGGTTACCGTGCCCGTCGAAATGGGCGGCGAGGCCCCGGAAGTCACGGATCCGGGGCAGCGCCACGCTGATCAGGCGGTCGAGGAACTCCATCATGCGGTCGCCGCGCAGCGTCACCTTGAGGCCGACCGGCATGCCCGCCCGCAGCTTGAAGGCCGCCACCGACTTGCGCGCCTTGCGCACCGCCGGCTGCTGCCCGGTGATCGTCCGCAGGTCGGTGGTGGCGGCGTCGAGCGCCTTGGCGTTCTGCACCGCCTCGCCGATGCCGATGTTGACCACCACCTTCTCCACCCGCGGCACCTGCATGACGTTGAGATAGCCGAACTCGGCGATCAGCGCCGGCACCACGGTCTCCCGGTAGAGCTCCACGAATCGTGGTCGCATCACCACGCTCATGCCCTGGGCGCCCTGAGGTAGGCCTCTCCGCAGCGCTTGCAGAAGGGCACCATGTGCTCACCGTCGACCCGATGCCCGAGCCGGGTGGGGCTGTCGCACTTGGGGCACACCAGTTGGACGTTGCTGTAGTCGAACGGCGCCGGGAAGTCGATCACCCCGCCCTGAAGCGCCGCGGTCCCGCCCCGTTGCTGGCCGGAGCGCTGATGGCGCTTGCGGATGTTGACGCCCTCGACCACGATCCGGCGCCGGATGGCGTAGGTGCGCTGCACCACCCCCCGCTTGCCCCGCTCCGCCCCAGAGATCACCACCACGGTGTCGCCGGAACGGATCTCCAGCGGCTTGCCGTGCCGGGTGACGTTGCTGGCTTCACGACGCCGCATCAGAGCACCTCCGGAGCCAGAGAGACGATCTTCATGAAGTTGCGCTCCCGCAGCTCCCGCGCCACCGGCCCGAAGATCCGGGTGCCGCGGGGGTTGTTCTGGGGGTTGATCAGAACGGCGGCGTTGTCATCGAACCGGATCCGGGTCCCATCGGGACGGCGGCACTCCTTGGCGGTGCGCACCACCACCGCCTTGACCACGTCGCCCTTCTTCACGCCGGAATTCGGCTGGGCGACCTTGACGGCGGCCACGATGATGTCCCCCAGGGAGGCATACCGACGGTAGGAGCCTCCCAGCACCCGGATGCAGAGGATCTCCCGAGCGCCGCTGTTGTCGGCCACCTTGAGCACCGTCTCCTGCTGAATCACGGCTCAGCGGGCCCTCTCAACAATCTCGACCACCCGCCAGCGCTTGGTCCGGCTCAGCGGGCGGGTCTCCATGATCCGCACCCGATCCCCGGTGCGGGCCTCGTTGGCCTCGTCGTGGGCCTGGAAGCGACGGCGTCGGCGCAGCACCTTGCGGTACAGGTTGTGAGCCCTCAGGTCCTCGACCTGGACCACCACGGTCTTCTCCATCCGATCGCTCACCACCAGACCCACCCGCACCTTGCGGCGCCCGCGGACCTCTGCCTCTTCGATCATCCGGCCTCCTCCGCCTCATCGGTCAGATGACGGGCCCGAAGCAGGGTCTCCACCCGGGCAACGCCGCGCCGCACCTCGCGAATCCGCCGGTGCTGCTCCAGCTGCCCGGTGGCACGCTGCAGGCGGAGCTGAAGGAGCTCCTGCCGGCGCTCCGCCAGCACCTGTCCCAGGCCCAAGTCGTCCTGGTCACGGAGCTGCTGGAGCTCGTCTGCGCGCTTGCTCACACCGGCGCCTCCTGGTTTTCGGCACCCTCGCGCACCACGAACCTCGTCTTCACGGGCAGCTTGTGGGCGGCGAGGCGCATCGCCTCACGTGCGGTGTCCGCCCCCACCCCATCCATCTCGAAGAGGATGCGGCCCGGCAGAACCACCGACACCCAGCCCTCCGGGCTGCCCTTCCCGGACCCCATTCGGGTCTCGGCCGGCTTCTTGGTGATCGGCTTATCGGGAAAGATCCGGATCCAGATCTTGCCACCCCGGCGCACGTGACGGGTCATCGCGCGCCGAGCGGCTTCAATCTGACGATTGGTCATCCAGCAGGGCTCCAGCGCCTGGAGCCCGAAGGGACCAAAGGCCAGCGTCGAGCCCCTGTGGGCAGCACCGGTCCGACGTCCGCGGTGCACCTTCCGGTGCCGGGGTCGGCGGGGGATCAGCATCTCAACCGGCCTCCCCTTCCGGCTTCGGAGCCGCCTTGCGGGGGGCCCTGACCCTGACCGGCGCGGCATCGCTGGCAGCCTCAGCCGCCGGAGCGGCGGGGCGAGCGGCCCTCCGCCGGGGAGCCGCGGCCGGCGCCTCGGCGGACGCACCCTCCACAACCGGCGCGGGAGTCGCCTTCGGTCCGGGCACCTCGACCACCTCCGCGGGAGCGGCCGGGGCGGCCAGCACCGCCGGAGCGGCGGCGGCCGGCGGGACCGGGGGAGCCGGGGCCTCGAGCGCCGACTCGGAAGCGGCGGCTGCGGGCGCGGTCACCTGGGTCGGGAAGTCGCCTCGGTAGATCCAGACGCTGACCCCGATCTGGCCGAAGGTGGTCTTGGCCTCCGCCTGACCGAACTCGACGTCTGCCCGCAAGGTGTGCAACGGCACCCGACCGTCGCGGTCCCACTCCCGGCGGCTCATGTCACCGCCGCCCAGCCGACCGGAGACCTGGATCTTGACGCCCTTGGCGCCCGCCCGCATGGAGCGCATCACCGACTGCTTGACGGCGCGCCGGAAGGCGATGCGCTTCTCCAGCTGACCAGCGACGTTCTCGGCCAGCAGCCGGGCGTCCAGCTCCGGAGTCTTGATCTCCTGGATGGTGACCCTGACCTTCTTGCCGGAGATCCGCTCCAGGTTGTCCCGCAGGGCGTCGACGGCGGCTCCGCTGCGCCCGATCACGATGCCGGGCTTGGCGGTGTGGATGACGATGGTCAGCTGGTTCGCGGAGCGCTCGGTCTCGATCCGAGCGACGCTGGCGTTGCGGAGCCGACTCATGATGAGGGCGCGCATCGCCAGGTCTTCCTGGAGCAGCTTGGTGTACTCGGGGCCGCTGGCGAACCAGCGCGCGTCCCAGTTGCGGTAGACGCCCAGGCGGAAGCCGTTGGGGTGGACCTTCTGTCCCATCTCCCTACCTACTCCTCCTCAGCGTCACTGCTGACGGGCTCATCAACCTGGGGCCGGGCGCTCCGCGCCCTGGTCCGTGAGGGGCGCTCCAGAGTGTCCTCAACGACCGCCCGCAGGTGACAGGTCCGCTTGAAAATCGAGTACGACGTGCCGCGCGCTCGGGGCCGAAAGCGCTTGATGGTCGGACCCCCGTCCACCTCCAGCCGGATCAGTCGCAGGCGATCGCGATCCAAACTGAAGTTGTTCTCGGCGTTGGCGGCGGCGGAGCGAACCACCTTGCCCACGTCTTGGGCGGCCGCCTGAGGCATGAAGGATAGCAGAGAGAGGGCCTCCTCCACCGCCAACCCCTCGATCACCCCAGCCACCAGACGGGCCTTCCGGGGGGGCACCCGCACCCACTTCGCGGTCGCCGTGACCTGCATCTGCTGCTCCCTCGCCTACTTGAGCGCCGAGCTGCGCTCGGTGTGATGCCCGTGACCGCGGAAACGCCGGGTCGGCACAAACTCACCCAGCTTGTGGCCGACCATGGCCTCGGTCACAAGGACCGGCACGTGCTTGCGCCCGTCGTGGACCGCCAGGGTGTGCCCCAGCATCTCCGGGAAGATGTCGCTGCGCCGGGACCAGGTGCGGATCACCCGGCGTTCCTTGGCCCGGTTCATCTCGATCACCTTCTTCAGAAGCGAGGGGTCGCAGTACGGCCCCTTCTTGACGGACCTGCTCATGCTGCTACTTGCGTCTCCTGCGCACGATCATCGGATCGGTGGCCTTGTTGTTGCGGGTCCGATGGCCCAGTGCCGGCTTGCCCCAGGGGGTCTGCGGGTGGCCGCCCGGACCGGACCGGCCCTCACCGCCCCCATGGGGGTGGTCGAAGGGATTCATGGTGGAGCCCCTCACCGAGGGGCGGATGCCCCGCCAACGGCTCTTGCCCGCCTTGCCCACCACCTCGTTGAAGTGATCGGAGTTGCCCACCTGGCCGACCGTGGCCCGGCAGCGAACGTCGATGAGCCGGACCTCGCCCGAGGGCATGCGCATCTGGGCGTGGCGGCCCTCCCGGGCCACCAGCTGCGCTCCCACGCCGGCGCTCCGCACCAGCTGGCCGCCCTTGCCCACCTGCACCTCAAGGTTGTGCACCGTGGTGCCGAGGGGGATCCGCGCCAGGGGCAGGGAGTTGCCAACCCGAATCTCGGCCTTCTCCCCGGCCATGATCGTGTCCCCCAGCACCAGCCCGTCCGGGGCGAGGATGTAACGCTTCTCCCCATCCCGGTAGTTGATGAGGGCGATCCGCGCGCTGCGGTTGGGGTCGTACTCGATCGCCGCCACCCGGCCGGGGATGTCCAGCTTGTCCCGCCGGAAGTCGATGACCCGGTAGATGCGCCGGTGCCCGCCGCCGCGGTGGCGGACGGTGATCTTGCCCGTGGCGTTACGCCCGGAGTGCTTCTTCAGTGAGACCGTCAGCGATCGCTCCGGGCCGCGTCGGGTCACCTCCTCGAAGGAGCTGACGCTCATGAACCGGCGCCCCGGCGAGGTGGGGTCGTAGCGCTTTACCGGCATCTCACACCCCCTCGAACAGGTTG
This sequence comes from Candidatus Dormiibacterota bacterium, assembly GCA_027306885.1. GTDB lineage: Bacteria > Chloroflexota > Dormibacteria > Aeolococcales > Bog-877 > JAJYXT01. The sequence goes on along the minus strand of DAHUYV010000161.1, from coordinate 43,115 downwards.
GCGATGGTCTCGCCGGGCTGAAGGGTCACCACCGCCTTCTTCCAGTCACGGCTGCGGCCGACGACCCGGCCGCCGCGGCGCATCCGGGTGCGAACCTTGCCCTTGACCACCATCATGTTGACCTCGGCGGCCCGGACCTTGAAGGCATCCTCCACGGCGCGCTTGACCTCGATCTTGTTGGCGTCGGTGGCCACCTTGAAGACGTAGCGACGCTGGGCCATCCCGGCGTAGGACTTCTCGCTGATCACCGGCCGGATCAGAATCCGCGACGGGTCCTTCATCCGAGGTGCTCCACGACCAGGTCCAAGGCCGGCCTCCGGAAGATCAGGGTGTCCGCGATCAGCACGTCCCGCACCCCGAGGTTGGAGGCATGGACCACCTTGAGCTGGGGGATGTTCCGCGCCGAGAGCTCCAAGTTGGGGTCGCGGCCCTCGACCACGAGCAGCACCCGCCGACCGGCCCCGATCTGGTCCAGGTAGGTGGCCATCTGTCGTGTCTTGGGGGCCGCGAAGGCCAGACCATCGGCGATCTGCACCACCCCCTCAGCCGCCTTGGCCGAGAGCGCGGCCCGCAGTGCGAGCCGCCGCTGCTTGCGGGGCATGCGCATGGCGTAGCTCCGGGGGGTGGGGCCGAAGACCGTCCCGCCCCCGCGGAAGTGGGGAGCCCGGATGGAGCCCTGCCGGGCCCGCCCGGTGCCCTTCTGGCGGTAGGGCTTCCGGCCGCCGCCCCTCACCTCGCCCCTGGTCTTGGTGTCGTGGGTACCCTGGTGGGCCCCCGCCAGCTGTCGGAGCAGCGCCTGGTGCAGGGCGCCCTGGTGCACCTCCTGGCCGAACACGGCCTCGGGAAGCTCGATCTCGCCCTTCGCCTCGCCCTCCGGCCCCCGAACCACTGCGGCGCCCATCAGCGCTGCCCCCTCACCTTGCGGATCCGAGGCCGCGAGGAGCGGACCATCAGCAGGCCCCCGGTCGCCCCGGGGACGGCGCCCTTCACCATCAGCAGGTTGCGCTCTGGGTCGACCCGGAAGACCTCCAGCCGGAGAACCGTGGCGCGGTGGTCGCCGAGGTGCCCCGCCATCTTCAGCCCCGGGAAGGTCCGGGCGGCGTCGACCGACCCCACCGACCCAGGCTGGCGGATGTTGTGGCTGCCGTGGGTGACCGGGCCGCGGCCGAAGTTGTGCCGCTTGTGCTGCCCGGCGAACCCCTTGCCCTTGCTCACCCCACTCACGTCGACCCGACTGCCCGCCTCGAAGCCGGCAACCGTCAGGACCTCCCCCACCGCCGCGGGCTCGACCCCGCGCACCTCACGCAGCTGCCGGGTCGGTTCGACCCCGGCGGCCTCGAAGTGCCCAGCGGAGGGCCGATTCACCCCCTGCTTGCGCACCGGCCCGAAGCCGATCTGCAGGGCCTCGTAGCCGTCGGTCGCCTCGGTCTTGGCCTGCACCACCGGGCACGGTCCCGCCTCGAGGACGGTCACGCCGTAGCAGCGGCCGTCGTCGGCGAACACCTGCGCCATCCCCAGCTTGCGGGCCAGCAGTGCGACCGTCATCAGAGCTTGATCTCGATGTTGACGCCGCTGGGCAGGTTGAGATGCATGAGCGCGTCCACCACCTTGGGGTTGGGATCGATGATGTCCAGGATCCGCGTGTGGGTGCGCATCTCAAATTGCTCCCGGGAGTCCTTGTCGATGAAGGGACCCCGGATCACGGTGTACTTGTTGATCTCGGTGGGCAGCGGAACCGGACCCATCACCTGGGCCTGGTTCCGGGCCGCGGTCTCGACGATGCGGGCCGCCGCCTGGTCCAGGACCCGGTGGTCATAGGCCTTGAGCCGGATCCGAATTCGCTGTGCCATCTTTTGTGACCGTCTACCTTTTGCCTTACTTGCCGATCGAGGTGACGACGCCGGCGCAGACGTTCCGACCACCCTCACGGATGGCGAAGCGCATCCCCTCCTCCACCGCCACCGGAGTGATGAGGGAGACCTTGAGCTCCACGTTGTCGCCAGGCATCACCAGCTCGCGCCCCTCGGGGAGGGTGACCTGGCCGGTGACATCGGTGGTCCGGATGTAGAACTGGGGCCGGTAGTTGCTGAAGAATGCGGTGTGCCGCCCGCCCTCGTCCTTGCTCAACACGTACACCTGAGCGTCGAACTCGGTGTGGGGCCTCAGGGTGCCGGGCTTGGCCAGCACCTGGCCGCGCTCGACATCCTCGCGCTTGATGCCCCGGAGCAGGCAGCCGCAGTTCATCCCGGCCTCACCCTGGTCCAGCAGCTTGTGGAACATCTCAACGCCGGTCACCACCGTCTTGGCGGTGTCCTTGATCCCCACGATCTCGACCTGGTCATTGACCTTGACCACGCCGCGCTCGATCCGACCGGTCACCACAGTGCCCCGACCCTCGATCGAAAACACGTCCTCGATCGGCATGAGGAAGGGCTGGTCGATGGGCCGCTCCGGCACCGGGATGTAGGTGTCGACGGCCTCCATCAGCTGGCGGATCTGCTCCTCGGCGGCCGGGTCGCCCTCCAGCGCCTTAAGCGCGGAGACGCGCACCACCGGGACGTCATCGCCGGGGAACTCGTTCTTGGTGAGCAGCTCGCGGACCTCGAGCTCGACCAGCTCCAGCAGCTCCTCGTCGTCCACGGCGTCGACCTTGTTCAACGCCACCACGATGTAGGGCACCCCGACCTGGCGGGCCAGGAGGATGTGCTCCCGGGTTTGGGGCATGGGGCCGTCGGTCGCAGCGACCACCAGGATCGCCCCGTCCATCTGGGCCGCGCCGGTGATCATGTTCTTGATGTAGTCGGCGTGGCCGGGGCAGTCCACGTGGGCGTAGTGCCGGGTGGCTGTCTCGTACTCCACATGCGAGGCCGCGATCGTGATCCCGCGGGCCTTCTCCTCCGGGGCATTGTCGATGGTCTCGAAGGCGCGGAAGTCAGCCAGGCCGGTCTCCGCAAGCACCTTGGTGATGGCCGCGGTCAGGGTGGTCTTGCCGTGGTCGATGTGCCCGATGGTGCCCACGTTGACGTGGGGCTTGCTGGTGTCGTACTTCTTCTTGCCCATTCTCTCTATCTGCCCTTGGTTGGTGGATCTGACTTCCGTCGGCTGGTGCCGGTCAACTCTTGCGCTTGGCCGTGATCTCATCCGCCAGGGACTGTGGCAGTTCCTGGTAACGCTCGAACTCCATGGTGTAGCTGGCCCGGCCCTGGGTCATGCTTCGGAGCTGGGTGGCGTAGCCGAACATGTTGGCCAGCGGCACCTGGGCGTGCACCGTCTGCATCCCCCGGCGGCTCTCCATGCCCAAGGTGTGGCCCCGCCGGGAGGCGAGGTCGCCGATCACGTCACCGAGGTTGGCCTCGGAGCAGGTGACGTCGACCTTCATGATCGGCTCCAAGAGCACCGGCTTGGCCTTGCGCATCCCGTCCTTCATCGCCATCGAGCCGGCGATCTGGAAGGCCTGTTCCGAGGAGTCGACGTCGTGGTACGAGCCGTCGTAGACGGTGGCCTTCACGTCCACTACCGGGTACCCCGCGACCACCCCGGACTGCAAGGCGTCGATGCACCCCTTCTCGATCGCCGGGATGAACTCCCGGGGGATTACCCCGCCGACGATCTTGTTGACGAACTCGAAGCCCTTGCCGCCCTCGTTCGGCTCCACCACCAGCTCGGCGTGGCCGTACTGGCCGTGGCCACCCGTCTGCCGGACGAAGCGCCCGCTGCCCTTGGCCTGGGCCCGCACGGTCTCCCGGTAGGCGACCTGGGGCTTGCCCACGTTGGCGTCGACCTTGAACTCCCGGAGGAGGCGGTCGACGATGACCTCGAGGTGCAGCTCCCCCATCCCGGAGATGAGGTTCTGCCCGGTCTCGGGTTCGGTGCGCACCTGGAAGGTGGGGTCCTCCTCGGCCAGCTTCTGCAGCGCCACCCCCAACTTGTCCTGGTCGGCCTTGGTCTTGGGCTCGATGGCGACCGAGATCACCGGCTCGGGGAAGACTATCGACTCCAGGACGATGGGCTGGCCGTCGTCGGTGAGCGTGTCGCCGGTGGAGGTGTGGCGGAGCCCGATGGCCGCCGCGATGTCCCCGGTGAGCACCTGCTCGATCTCCTCGCGCCGGTTGGCGTGCATCTTCAGGATCCGGCCGACGCGCTCCCGCTCCCCCTTGGAGGCGTTGTACACGTAGCTGCCGGAACGGAGCACACCGCTGTACACGCGGAAGAAGGTGAGCTTGCCCACGTAGGGGTCGGTCATGATCTTGAAGGCCAGGCCCGAGAAGGGGGCGTCATCGGACACCTCGCGGGTGATCTCCCCTCCCCCGCGGGGGTCGTGGCCAATGACCGCGGGCCGGTCCAGAGGCGACGGCAGGAACTCGACCACCGCGTCGAGCATGGGCTGGATCCCGCGGTTGCGCAGCGCAGCGCCACAGAGCACCGGGAACACCTCGGCCCTGACCACCCCGCGCCGGAGTGCCGCACTCAACTGTTGGGGGTCCACCGGCTGGTCGTCGAGATAGGACTGCATCAAGGCGTCGTCGAACTCCGCGGCCACCTCGATGAGCTCCTGGCGGGCGGTGCGCACCGCCTCCACCATCCCCTCGGGCATGGTCGTTTCCTCGAGAGCCGTTCCCAGGTCGTCGGCGTAGACGATGGCTCGCTCGCGGATCAGGTCCACCACACCCAGGAAGTCGTCCTCGGCGCCGATCGGCAGCTGCACCGGGATCGCCCGCGCCCCCAGGCGCTCGGTGATCGACTCGACGGCGGCGGCGAAGTCGGCCCCCACCCGGTCCATCTTGTTGATGAAGCAGATCCTTGGCACGTTGTAACGGTCGGCCTGGCGCCACACCGTCTCGGACTGGGGCTCCACACCGCTCACCGCGTCAAAGACCGCGATCGCCCCGTCCAGCACCCGCAGGCTGCGCTCCACCTCGACGGTGAAGTCGACGTGGCCGGGGGTGTCGATGATGTTGATCTGATGGTCGCGCCAGGACGCGGCCGTCGCGGCCGATGTGATGGTGATCCCGCGCTCCTGCTCCTGGACCATCCAGTCCATGGTGGCGGCGCCCTCGTGGACCTCCCCCATCTTGTGAATCCGGCCGGTGTAGAAGAGCACCCGCTCGGTCGTGGTGGTCTTCCCGGCGTCGATGTGGGCCATGATGCCGATGTTGCGCACCCGCTCCAGGGGAACCTTGCGGCCGTGGGCCAAGGCGGCGCCGGAAAGGGTGGTCTGAGTGGTCATGCTCGCTCAGTACCTGAAGTGGGAGAAGGCTCGGTTCGACTCGGCCATCTTGTGGGTGTCTTCCTTGCGCTTGACCGCCTGGCCCATCCCGTTGCTGGCGTCCATGAGCTCGGCGGCAAGGCGGTCGGCCATGCTCCGTCCGTGCCGCGCCCTGGCGCTGCGGATGATCCAGCGCCGGGCCAGGGCCAAGCGCCGATCATGGCGGATCTCCACCGGGACCTGGTAGGTGGCCCCACCGACCCGCTTGGGCTTGACCTCCAGGATCGGGGTGGCGTTGCGAACCGCGAGGTCGAACACCTCCAGCGGCTCCCGCCTCTGGCTCTTGGCAATCCGGGTGAGGGACGCGTACACGATGCTCTCGGCGGTGCTGCGCTTGCCGTTCAGCATCAGGCAGTTGATGAACTTGGCGAGCGCCTCGCTCCGGTACACCGGATCGGCGACCACCACCCGACGGGAGACGCGTTGACGGCGTGGCATATCAGCCCTTCGCCTGCTTCTCGCGCTTGGCGCCGTACTTGCTCCGGGCCTGCTTGCGCGCCTTGGCTCCGGCGGTGTCCAGCGCCCCTCGGACGATGTGGTAGCGCACTCCTGGCAGGTCCTTCACCCGGCCGCCCCGGACCAGGACCACCGAGTGCTCCTGCAGGTTGTGGCCGATGCCGGGGATGTAGGCGGTCACCTCGATCTTGCTGGTCAGGCGCACCCTAGCCACCTTCCGGAGGGCCGAGTTCGGCTTCTTGGGCGTGGTTGTGAACACCCGAACGCACACCCCCCGGCGCTGGGGAGACGACTTCAGCGCCGGCGACTTGGTCTTCTTGGTGACCGGTTCGCGACCCTGGCGGACCAGCTGCTGGATGGTGGGCAAACTGAAACTGTCCTTGGAGAACGCTGGCCGATCCGGGGTGACGGCCACACATGGAAGCAAGCGCCCTCCGGAGGCGCGGGTGCTCATTCTATCGCCCTCCCCCGGGACTGTCAAACTCCAGCGTCAGTTCGGGGTGTGCCGCCGGAAATCGAAGCGCCCTGGACCGCGAGATCCGGGGGGCGATGCCGGCCGATCCACCCGCGGCCGGAGGACCCCTTTCCCGGGGTGAAGGAGGATCGGCAACCCGGCGCTAGGAGCGCGGAACGCTCTCGGCTGCCGGCCCGAGCCACCAGTGCTCGGTGGCACTTCCCCACGCGATCGCCAGAGCGGCGGCGGCCCGCTTTCCCTCCCGCCCATCGCCGGGCGCCGACCCGGAGCCTACGCCCCCGGTCAGTCCGCGGTGCGGGGTGGGACTGGGGTGCGGGGGTCGGCCTGGTGGCCGCCGGCCGGGCTCAGCCCGCGGCCGGCGGGCCGCCCACGGCCCTGATCGCCCGCAGCTCTCGATGAAGTTGTATGAGGGCGCGGTAGAGGGCCGGGCAGGTGGGGCAGCTGGCCACGTGACGGGCGAGCTCTTCCGCGAGCCCCGGGCTGAGCTCCCCGTCCAGGAGGTCGGACGCCCGGTCGCGGGCCTGGGCGCAGGTGAGACGTCTCATGGCCGCTCCTCAGCGAGCAGCGACACCAGCGCCTGCCGGCCCCGGCGCAGGTGTGACTTGAAGGTGCCAAGGGGCCAGTCCATCGCCGAAGCGATCTCCGGCCCGGTCCAGCCCTCCACGTCGTGCAGGACCACGGCCTGCTTCTGATCGGCGGTCAGGCGGGAGATGGCCAGGTTCACCACTTCACGGCGCTCCAGGGAGAGCGCCACCCGCTCCGGGTCGACCGTGTACTTGGGGTCCTCCCAGAGGGCGCGCCGCCGGACCGCCGCCTCCAGGTTCTCCCGGGACTGCCGCCGGCGCAGGAGGTCGTGGCAGGTGTTGACGCAGATCCGCTGCACCCAGGTGCAGACCGCCGCCTCGGAACGGAAGCCTGGCGCCGCGGCCAGCGCTTTGAGGCTGGCCTCCTGGACCGCGTCCTCCGCCAGGGCCGCGTCGGAGAGCAGGCCGGTCGCCAGGCGGACCAGGCGGCCTCGATCCTTGGCGACGCATCCCAGCACCTCATCGTCACTCAACACCGCACTCACTATTTAAGGGTGGAGCCCTCCACCTCATGGCGGAGGGCTCCCGACGCGTGCCCTCAGGCGGCCCGGACGCGTCCGCCCCGCAGCGGAGCCCGGAACAGGGGCGCGATCAGGCACACGTTGCCGATCCCCGCCAGCGCCGGCACCAACCCCACGATTCCCAGCACCAGACCGAGAACCCCGCCGATCTCGATTCCGACTCCGATCAGGACCAGGCCCACCAGCACCCGCAGTCCCCGCCCGCTCGCCGTAGCCATCCAGCTCGCCAATCGCATCACCCGAACCTCCTTGGGAAGTCTCTGCTTCTGCCCTCTTAGACGGATCGGCGGCGCAAAAGGATGCAGGAGGCCCAGCCCGCCACGGAATATAATCTGGACACAGTCCAGATTGAGGAGAGGGCCATGACCGTCATCGAGAGCGCACTAGCGGCGGACGTTGGACACGAGATTGGGAGCCGACTCCAGCAGCTGCTGGTCGAGTTCACCGACCTCAGCCTGCAGGCCAAGCAGGTCCACTGGCACGTCACCGGCCCGACCTTCGAGTCGATCCACCTGCAGATGGACCGGCTGGTCGCCGACGCCCGCATCTGGGCGGACACCGTTGCCGAGAGGGCGGTGACGCTGGGGTCAACTGTTGACGGCAACGCCGCCACCGTCGCCGCCGGGTCGAAGCTGCAGCCCATGACGCTCGGGTACCTGCCCAGCTCCGCGGCGGTTGGCGAGATCACCCGCCGGGTGCGCCAGGTGGCGGTCGAGGTGCGGACGGAGGTCCAGGCGCTGGGAGACCTCGATCCGGTGACCCAGGACCTGGTGATCGGCATCGCTGAGGCGCTGGACAAGCACCTCTGGATGCTTCAGGCGCAGCTCAGCTGAGCGACCCTGGGCCCGGCCCGCGTGACATTCTGCGGCGGGCCGGGCTCAAGGCCACGGCCCCTCGCCTGGCCGTCTACCAGGCGCTGATCGAGATGGGCGGTCATCGGAGCGCCGGCGAGGTGGTGGCGCACCTGAGAGCCTCCGGTCAGCGGCTGGCCCGAGCCTCGGCGTTCGCTGGCCTGGAGCGGCTGGCGGCGTCCGGGGTGGTGATGCGAGCGGACTACGGCCCCGGTGCCGCGCGGTACGAGGTCGCCGAGAGCTGGCACCACCACTTCGTGTGCCGCAGCTGCGCCATCGTCATGGACGTCGCCTGCCTGGTCGGGGAGCGCCTCTGCCTGGACCCGGAACCGCCGGCCGCGGTCCGGGTCGACGAGGCCCAGGTGACCTTTCGTGGCTACTGCCAGGACTGCGCAGCGCCGGGGAGCTGAGGCCCAACCCGGCGCTGGTCTATTCCAGCGACACCATCACGTGCTTGACCTGGGTGTACTCCTCAATTGAGTACGAGGAGAGGTCCTTGCCGTAGCCGCTCTGCTTGAAGCCCCCGTGGGGCATCTCGCTGACCAGCAGGATGTGGGTGTTGACCCACACCGTCCCGAACTGGAGCCGGCGGGCCATCCGCATCGCCCGGCCGACGTCCCGGGTCCACACCGACGCTGCGAGCCCGTAGTCGACGTCGTTGGCCCAGGCAACCGCGGTGTCCTCGTCGGAGAAGCGCTGGACGGTGATCACCGGGCCGAAGACCTCGCGCTGCACGATCTCCGAGCGCTGGCCGGGAGGCACCAGGACCGTGGGCCGGTACCAGAAGCCCGCCCGGCTCACCGGGCCGCCCCCGGTCAGGACCTCGCCGCCTTTGGAGACCGCGCGCTCGACAAAGCCGGTGACCCTCTCCAGCTGCTCGGACGAGACCACCGGGCCCATCTCGGTTGAGGTGTCCGCGGGGTCGCCAACCTTCAGGCCCTCGACGGCCGGCAGCAGCCTTCCGACGAAGTCGTCGAAGCGTTTCTCGGAGACCAGGACGCGAGTGGCGGCGGTGCAGTCCTGGCCGGAGTTGAAGAAGGCCCCGGTCTTGATCCCCTCCACGGTCGAGTCCAGGTCGCAGTCGTCGAATACCACGACCGGGGCCTTCCCGCCCAGCTCCAGGTGGACCTTCTTGAGCGTCGCCGCGGCGGCTCGCGCCACCTCCTTCCCGGTCCCGACATCGCCGGTGAGGGAGACCATCCCCACCCCGGGGTGCCGGACGATTCCGGCCCCGACCGGCTCACCGTCGCCGGTGATCACGTTCAGGACGCCCGGCGGCAGCACCTCGGCGGCCAGCTCAGCAAACCGCAGGGCGGTCAGCGGGGTCCATTCGGACGGCTTGAGCACCACCGTGTTGCCGGCCGCCAGCGCCGGGCCCAGCTTCCAAACCGCCATCTGCAGCGGGTAGTTCCAAGGGGCGATGGACCCGACCACCCCCACGGGTTCGCGCCGGATCATGCTGGTGAAGCCGCGGGCGTACTCGGTCGTCGCCCGGCCCTCCAGACAGCGGGCCCCAGCGGCGAAGAAGCGCAGCGCGTCAACGGTCGGAGGAATCTCGTCCGACAGGGTCGGGGAGATCGGCTTGCCGACATTCTGGGACTCAAGGCGGGCCAGCTCCTCCCCATGGGCTTCGACCAGGGCGGCCAGGCCCAGGAGGGCCTGACTGCGCTCCCCGGGGGTCGACTCCCCCCAGCCCCCATCGAACGCCCGGCGCGCCGCCTCGACGGCCCGATCGACGTCAGCCTGAGAGCCGCGGGGCGCGTGGGCTATCACCTCACCGTTGGCCGGATTGAAGATCTCCTGGACCCCGTCACCCTCGCTCTCCACCCAGCGCCCGCCGATGAAGATCCGCTTGGTTTCGATTCCTTCGCCCATGGCCAGCAAGCCCCCTTGTCTGTCGCTTGAGGTCGCGCCTATGCCTGGGAGCTGTCGACCAGAGCCAGCTGCCCATCCAGGATGTCCAGCCCCCGGAGGAGTAGATCCTCCTCGATGTTGAGGGGCATGAGGGCACGCAGGACGTTGTGGTCCGGGCCGGCGCGCAGCAGCAGCAGCCCCTGCTCTCTACAGCCCTCGACGACCCTGGCCGCCGCCCCGCCGGCCGGCTCCTTGGTGTCGCGGTCGCGGACCAGCTCCACGCCTGCCATCGCCCCGAGCCAGCGGACATCCCCCACCACCTTGTACCGGTTCCGCCAGTCGGTGAGGCGCTCCTCCAAGATCGAGGCCACCACCCGGGCCCGCGCCAGGAGGGCTCCATCCTCGATCAGGTCCAGGACGGCCAGGGCCGCGGCGCAGGACACCGGGTTCCCGCCGAAGGTGCCCCCCAAGCTCCCCGGTTCGGGCGCGTCCATGATCGCCGCGCGACCGACGACAGCCGAAAGCGGCAGGCCGCCGGCCAGGCTCTTGGCGACTGTGATCAGGTCCGGCTCCACTCCGGAGTGCTCGACCGCGAAGGGGAGCCCGGTCCGGCCCATGCCGCTCTGGACCTCGTCCACCACCATCACCATGCCGTGGCGGTCGCAGATCTCCCTCAGCCCCCGAATGAAAGCGGCCGGGGCCGGGACGAACCCGCCCTCCCCAAGGACCGGCTCCACCACGATCGCCGCCACCGTCTGAGGCGAGACCGGCCCCGCCAGCCGGGCCTCCAGGGCCGCCAGGGCGCGCTCGGCGTCCCACCCCCGGTACTCGTACGGGTAGGGCGAGCGATGGACCTCCTCGACGAACGGACCGAACCCCTCCTTGTAGGGGCGATCGGTGCCGGTGAGGCTGAGGGTGAGCAGGGTGCGGCCGTGGAACGCCCCAGCAAAGGAGATCACCGCCGGGCGGCGGGTGTACACCCGAGCGATCTTGACCGCGTTCTCGACGGCCTCGGCTCCGGAGTTGAAGAGCACCGCCTTCTTGGGGTGGGGGCCGGGGGCCAGTCGCGACAGGCGCTCCACCACCTGCAGGTAGGGCTCGTAGGCGGCCACCTGAAAGGAGGTGTGGACGAGCCGGTCCAGCTGCCGGTGGGCGGCCGACACCACCGCGGGGTGCCCGTGCCCCACGTTGAGAACGCCGATCCCCCCGACGAAGTCGATGAACTCCCGTCCCGCCACGTCCCACACTCGCGCCCCGGCGGCGCGGTCCACCACGATGGGGTGGGCCGGGACCATGGCTCGGGGGAGGAACCGGGTCGCCGCGTCATCCAGATGGGGCCCCAGCGGGGGAGAGGTCGCGTCCAACAAGGATCGACGATACCGGGCGCGCCGCCGGTCCGGTATGTGGCTCAGACCAAAAACTCACCCTTGCGGATTGTCCCCGAGTGACATCAGACGAGCGGCGAGCTGGATCTGGAAGCGCACCTCGGGCCCGTTCAGGTCCACCTTCAGGATGTCCCCGGCACGGTCGAGCCGATAGCGCAGGGTGTTGGGGTGGATGTGCAGACGGGCAGCGGTCCGGCGCTGCTGGAACCCATCCTCGGACAGGGCCACCAGGCTGGCCACCAGCACCCGCCCGCCCCGGACTGCCTCGAGGGGGCCGAAGACCTGCTGCAGGAACGCCTGGCGAGCCTCGGAGTCTCCGCGCAGGACCCGCTCGATCAGCCTCTCCTCGTAGAGGCGCACCTCCCCACTAGGGACCTGGTCCACGATCGCCAGGGCCTCCTGGTAGCTGCGCCGCACCCCCTCGTTTCCCGAGTGCTCCCGCCCCAGCGCCACCCCGCACCCGGCGACCGCCGAGAACGCCACCCCAGCTCCGGGCCGACTGGGAAGGAGGAAGACCACGCGATTCAGCCGGGTCGATGTCACCGCCACGCCGCCCCGGACGGACAGGCGCTGGCGGATCCCCTCCGCCACCTTGTCCCTCCGGACCACGTCCTCACGGCTCAAAGGGAGCCCGAGCGGCAGCGACACCACCCCGACCCGGTAGCTCGCGTCCGGGTCAAAGCCCAGAAGGCGAGCGCGCTCCTGACTGTAGGCGCCCGCCTCGAGCCGCCCCTCCAGGAGGGCATCCAGGAATGTCGCCCCCAGGCGCAGTTCGACCATCGCCACCTGGCGCTGGCTGGCCACATGCAGTGCGGCCACGGTGGCCGCGTGCTCCGCGGCGCGGAGGTGGAGGTCGCTGAGCTCCTTCTCCCCCTCCACGATCCACACCGTTCCCACCAGCTCCCCGTGCAGCCAGATCGGGCAGACCACCCGGCCCGCCAACGACAGCTCGGCCTCGGCGGGAATCCGTACCGGTCCGGTGCTGTGGCGGATCCGCTGCAGATACCCGGCGCTCTCCAGGTGACGAAGGACCGCGGCAGGGGTCCGCCCTCCGTCGAGGGTGGCCCGCCGCACGGCGTCCGGCTCACTGGAAACGCTCCAGCTGGCCAGGAGCTTCCCTTCGGGATCTTCGAAAGTGATGTCCCGGTCGATCAGCCCCCCCAGGGTGTCGGCCAGATCCTGAAGGCTGCCCGCGGTCGCCGCCGCCTGGGTCAGCTCCTTGTGGATGACCGCCGCCTGTTCGATCACCCTCAGCTGCTCGAGCATGATCGCCGAGTTGACCGCCCGGGTCACCGTGTTGAAGGGCACCTCCCAGGGCAGCTCCACCAGCGGAAGGCCCACCGCGTCTGCCTCCGTCAACGCTGCGGACGGGAAGTGCGCCAGGTACTGAGGAACCGCCAGCGCCACCCCGGCCAGGCCCCGCTCGGCCAACTCCCTGACCAGGCGCCGCTGCTCTGCCTCGGGTCGCGGCCAGCTGATCCCGGTGGTCAGGAGGAGCTGCCCCGGTCCGACCCAGGGGAGCGGGTCGGGGATGTCGACGACATCCACCCAGCGGACCTCGCGGTCCAGACGGTGGGCCCCGGCGACCACCTCCGCACGGGACAGGGGCTCCTGAGCCAGCGCCCGCGCCAGGGTCATCGCCCCTGGGGCGGCGCGGTGGTTCGCAACCTCGGTCATCTCACCGACCTCGCAGAGCGGCGCCCACGCTCCATCGCCCGCCGAGAAGCACTTGCCACACCTCGCATCCCCCGAAGGGGCCGGATCATACCAGCGCCCGGACCTCGGCCCCGGCGCTGGTACCCCCGGTCAGGCCCTGAGCGCGTTGGCCATCGCCTCGAAGTTGTCCACGTAGCGCTGCACGTCCTCCTCGGAATGCTGGACCGAGAGGGTCCAGTTCTCCTCCGCTCCCGGAGCCATGAGGACCCCACGGTTTGACTGGTAGAGCCAGGAGAGGTAGGCATAGGACTTGTCGATCTGCAGGTAGTCCCGGTAGTTGCGCACCGGCTCGCGCCGGTAGGTGACGCACCCCCGCGCCCCCACCGACACCACGTGGAAGGGAAGATCGTGCTCCCGGATCACGCCCTCCAGCCCCCCCCGGAGCACCTCGTGCAGGGCATCAAAGTGGGCGTAGGCCAACGGGGTGAGTACCTCGAACAGGGTCGCCCGGGCGGCGGCCATGGTCATGGCGTTGCCGTTGAATGTGCCCATCTGGCTCACCCGCCCCTCGGCCACCAGCTCCATCACGTCCGCCCTCGCCCCCACCGCCCCGCAGGGCAGCCCGCCTCCGATCGCCTTGGCCAGGCAGACGATGTCGGGAACGACAGCGAAGCTCTCGGTCGCCCCGCCGGGAGCCAAGGTGACCCCGGTCTTGACCTCATCGAAGATCAAGACCGCTCCATGGGCATGGGCGATGTCGCGCAGGCCCTGCAGGTACCCGGGGTCGGGAAGCACCATCCCCACATTCATCATGGCCGGCTCAACGATGATGCAGGCGATCTCCCCAGGATGCCGGGCGAAGGCCCGCTCCGTGGCCTCCAGGTCGTTGAAGGGAACGACCGAGACCAGTTCCACGACCGCCCCGGGGATCCCCTCGGACTGCGGCACTGAGTTCGGGGACTCCGCCGGGCCCATCAGGTCGGGGTCGGGCTCGACCGAGACCATGAGGGAGTCGTGGTGGCCGTGGTAGGTGGCTTCGATCTTCACCACCCGCTCCCGGCCGGTGAACCCTCGGGCCATCCGGACGGCGTCCAACGTCGACTCCGTGCCGCTGTTGGTGAAGCGCCACTGGGGCTGCTCGAAACGCCGGGAGAGCTCCTCCGCGACTGCTATGAAGTCCTCCCCAGGCTGGGCGAAGTGGGTGCCCAGGGCGGCCCGCCGGGTGATCGCCGCCACCACCGCCGGGTGGGCGTGGCCGACCACATTGACGCCGAAGCCGTTGTGGAAGTCCACGTACTCGTTGCCGTCAGCGTCCCAGACCCGGCTACCCTTCCCCCGGTCCACAAATATCGGGTACGGCGGGCTGTCCTGGAACGAAGAGGGGACGCCGCCCGGACTGTGCCGGCGGGCCTGCTCCACCAGCTGCTGCGATCGCCGCTGGCGACGGCGAAAATCCTGCTCCTCGCGGGCGGTGAGCTCGGCAACGCGCTCCGCCGACAGGGCCTCGTTTGCGGTGTTCATGGCTTGACTCCAACTGCCGCCACCTGAGACCGGTGACGGCGGGCGACTCGACAGTTGTAATGGCGGGACCAGCATGGCGACGTCCTGGGGCCCGCCGGCCCCCGGACGGCCTTCCCGAAATGTCGCCTCAGGTCGGCGCGACCGGTCGGCACCTGGCCGCGATCGTCGGGTGGCCGGCCTCCGCCCCGCCAGCGTCCTCAGACCACGCCGGCGGCACACCAATCAGGCTCATGAACACCAACTCTAAGCCCGAGAGCGGCCGCGAGCCATGTTGGTCAGCACCACATTTGGCAGCGCCGCTTGTGGACGGCGCCCAATGTGCCCCGGGGATGTCAGGCGGCTATCATCGCCGGCGATGGCGGATGGATTGCCTCGTCGGGCCCCGGGATTCTGGATGGAGGACGCTGAGCCCCACCTGGCGCGGCCCCCTCTTCCCGGGTCGACGCGGGTCGATGTGGTCATCGTCGGCGCCGGCTTCACCGGCCTCTGGACCGCCTACCACCTGCTGCGCATCCAACCCGGGCTCAAGGTCGCGGTGCTGGAACGGGAGACGGTGGGGTTCGGAGCCTCGGGGCGCAACGGCAGCTGGTGTGTGCCCGAGCTCAACGCCGGCCCGGGCCTCCTGGCCCGCCGGTTCGGCCGGGGACGCGCCCTCGATCTCTACCGGGCGATGTGCGATTCGGTGGACGAGATCGGCAGGACCTGCGAACGGGAGGTCATCGGGGGCTTCGAAAAGGGCGGCATGATGCTGGTGGCGCGCGGCCGGGGCCAGCTCCCGGCGCTGCGAAGCGCCCACCGGGAGTACGAGGAAGCCGGCCTGGGCGATGCCTACCGGATGCTCTCGACCGGAGAGGCCCGAGGCGTGCTCGATGTGGCCGAACTCGAGGGAGCGATCTTCTCCCCCAACGGCGCCTCGGTCCATCCCGGCCGCTTGGTGGTCGGGCTCGCGGCCGCTGTCGAGCGCCTTGGAGGGCGAATCTACGAGGGGACCCCCGTGACCGCCGTGGTCACCGGCCGCCAGCCCGCGGCGACCACCCCCTTCGGCAAGGTCTCCGCCGAGGTGGTGGTGCCGGCTCTCGAGGCCTACTTGACCGAGATGCCGGATTGGCACCGCAGCGTCCTTCCCATCTACTCGCTGATCGACCTGACCGAGCCGCTCACCGAGGCCCAGCTGGAAAGCGTCAACTGGCGGCAGCGCCTTTGCGTGTCCTCCATGCGCCTCACCGTCGACTACTTGGCGCTCACGCCTGACCGGCGAATTCTGGTGGGGGGCAGGGGGGCTCCTTACCACTTCGGCTCGGCGATCGAGGCCGGGGCGGAGGGGCACTCCCTGACCCACCGGGGCCTGCGGGAGATGTTCCGGGAGTGGTTTCCCCCTCTCGCGGGCCTGTCGTTCACGCACTCCTGGGGAGGGGTCCTGGCGATGCCCAGGGACTGGATTCCCCAGGTTCGCCTGGACCGGCGGAGCGGGCTCGGCCTGGCCTTCGGTTACACCGGCCACGGGGTGGCCACCAGCTGCCTTGCCGGCCGCACCCTTGCCGAGCTGGTCACGGATCGGCAGACGGAGCGCACCAGCTTGCCGATCGTTGGCCACCGGTCACCGTCCTGGGAACCCGAGCCGCTGCGCTGGCTGGGCGTCCGCTACGTGCAGTCTCAGCTCTCCCGCCTCGACCAACGGGCGGCACAAGGTGGACGGCCACCGAGCGGGCGCACCCTGGCCGAGCGGCTGGCGGCCCACTGACCGGCCGGGAGCGCAGCCGTCGTGGATTGTGACCGGCGTACAAATCGCAGCCTAGAGATTTGCGGACTCCCAACATGGACCGTGACCGGCTCCGTACCTACAGTCGGTACCACCGTAGAGTGCCAGGGGGCGCGGGAGGGATGAGTTGCATCGTAAGGGGACGTCGGACTCGGTCGGCCCGGCTCCGCGACGAGCGAGGTCTCTCTCGTCAACTCCATTTCCGCCTTGGGCTCAGGGGTCGTCCGCAGCGCTCCGCTGACCGCCGGTTCCCGTCCGACATTTCATGAGGTTAAGCCGATGACCAGGTCCCCGCGAACCAGCGTTTCTCAGCCCGCAACCGGGGTGGGGCGGCGGTCGGGCCGCCGGCCGGCTGGGGCGGCGGCCCTGCTCGCCGGCCTGGGAATCCTGATGGCGGCCTGCGGCGGATCATCGACCCCAGCGCCGATACCCACCAACATCGCTCAGACCCCCGCCACCGGGGGAACTCCGCTCCCGGGCGGGGTGGCCAGCTACGCCCTGCCCATCGGGGAGGACTTCTCGTGGATCTTCCCCATCGAGAACCAGGCCAACTACGAGGACTGGGACTCCAACGTCGAAGATGGGATGTGGCGGCCCCTCTACTTCGCCGGGGGCCCGGGCCAGACGGGCATCAACTACCAGCTCTCGCTGGCCAACCCCCCCGTCTACTCCAACGGGAACCGGACCGTCACCGTCACCATGAAGCAGGGCTACAGCTGGTCTGACGGCTCCCCGGTGACCACAGCTGATGTTCATTTCTTCTTCCAGCTCCTCGCGGCTGGCAAGAACAAGGACGGTGCCTACATCCCCGGGGAGATGCCCGACGACGTCACCAGCGTCACCTACAACAGTCCCTACCAGTTCACTTTGAACCTCGATAAGGCCTACAACCCCGACTGGTTCACCAACAACCAGCTCCCCTGGATCTACCCGCTGCCCCAGCAGTCCTGGGACCGGACCTGCCTCACCTGCGCCGCCGGGGACGCCGCCGCCACCAGTGCCGGCGCCAAGGCGGTGTTCAACTTCCTCTACGGGCAGTCGGAGAAGCTGAGCACCTACGGCTCGAACCCGCTGTGGAAGGTGGTCGACGGCCCCTGGGTCATCAAGTCGTTCGATCCCACCACCTACACTGCCAACTTCTCAGCCAACAGCCACTACACCGGTCCCGGTAAGCCAACCCTCAGCGGGTACGAGATCTACAGCTTCCCGTCGGACACGTCCGAGGTGAACGCTCTGAGGTCGGGCGCGGTCACCTTCGGCTTCCTGCCCTTCACCGATCTCTCACTGGCCACCTACTTCAAGCAGCACGGCTACACCGTCACCCCCTGGCCGGTCTTCTACAACGAGACCGTCGAGCTCGGCTACACCAGCAAGACCTGGGGTCCCCTGGTGAAGCAGCTGTACATCCGCCAGGCGCTTCAGCACCTCATCAACGAGCCGCTCTACATCAAGCAGACCCTGCACGGATTCGGGATACCCGACTACGGGCCGGCCGCCAACTACCCCAACTCCAACTACGTCAGCCCGCAGACCCAGTCGGACCCCTACCCGTACAGCGTCACTTCCGCCAAGCAGCTGCTCGCGGCTCACGGCTGGGCCCAGGGCTCCTCCGGCGTGGATGTCTGCCAGCGGCCCGGGACCGGCAGCAATCAGTGCGGGGCGGGGATCGCCAAGGGCAAGCAGCTCAGCTTCCTCTTCATGTACTCGACCGGCACCCCCAGCTTCCTCGCTCAGGTGGAGGCTTTTGCCACCGCTGCCAAGTCGGCGGGGATTGGTATCAACCTCGACGGCCAGACCGAGACCACGATGTTCTCGATCGGCGGGGTGTGCCCGTCGTCGCCCCCCTGCAACTGGGGCCTGCTGGCCTACAGCGGCTTCATGTGGGACTTCGGCCAGTACGAGATCCTGCCGGTGGGCGGCAACCAGTTCGGCCAGGGCAACTACTGGGCGGGGGGATACAGCTCCAGCCAGGCCGCGCAGCTGATCGCCGCCGCTCACACCCAATCAGGGCTCGCCCCCCTCTACGCGGTGGAGAACTACCTCTCCACCAATGAGGCCTCCCTGTGGTGGCCCCTTGCCGACTACGAGATCGTGGTGGCCAAGAACACCCTGAGGGGCTGGTACCCGCTCAATCCGTACGCCAACTACCACCCGTCGAGCTGGTACTTCGTCAAGTAGCGTAGAACAGCCACTTTGGGCCAGCAGAGGGACCTGCTCGTGACGGGTGGGCCCATTTGGACCGGGTGGCCGGACCAGCCCTGGGCCGAGGCGCTGGCGGTTCGCGACGGGAGGGTCGCGGCCGTCGGGCCTCTGGCCAAGGTCCGGGCAGAGGTGGGTGCGTCGCTCCAGCCCTTCGACCTGCGGGGCCGGACGGTTGTGCCGGGGTTCCACGACGCGCACTGCCACCCGCTGAGCGGAGGGGCGCAGCAACGCAGCTGCGACCTGGAGGGGGCTCAGAGCGTGGCCGCCTGCCAGGGCCGGGTCCGTGTCTTCATGCAGGCGCATCCGGGTCCCGGATGGGTGGTGGGCAAGGGCTGGTCCATGGAGACCTTCCCCGGCGGGATCCCCGGGCGCGAGCTGCTCGACTCGGTGACCGGCCCCCGGCCGGCCTTCCTGGTGAACCGCGACGGACACAGCGCCTGGGTGAACAGCGCCGCCCTCGCCCTAGCGGGGATCGATCGACCAGGCTCAGATCCTCCCCACGGCCGCATCGAGCGGGCGGCGGACGGCACCGCCCAGGGCACTCTGCATGAGGCGGCTATGGAGCTGGTGGAGGCGCTGGTGCCCCGCCCCTCCGACGACGAACTGGCCGCCGCCTTGGGTCAGGCCCAGGCCCACCTGCACAGCCTCGGCATCGTGGGCTGGCAGGACGCCATGGTGGACGCCGCAGCAGAGCGGGCCTACCTCCGACTCGCCGCGGCCGGGGAGCTGACCGCCCGAGTCCGACTCGCGCTCTGGTGGGAGCGCGACCGGGGGCTGGAACAGATCGAGGAGCTGGTGCGACGCCGGTCCGGGCTGGCGGCCGGCGGTCTGGACGCCTCCAGCGTCAAGATCATGCTGGACGGGGTGATGGAGACCTTCACCGCCTCCCTGCTCCTCCCCTACAACGACCCAGCGGAGCCCGGGCCCGGCGGCGCCCGGGGGTCGGGCCACCTGTTCCTCGAGCCCGACCTAGCCGCCGCCGCCGTCGCGGAACTCGACCGACAAGGCTTCCAGCTCCACTTTCACGCCATCGGCGACCGAGCCGTCCGGGTTGGGCTGGACGCCGTCCAGGCCGCCCGGGCCACCGGCGGGGGCACCGGCGGTGACCGGCGCCATCACATCGCCCACATCCAGCTAATCCACCCCGATGACCTGGGCCGGTTCCATGAGCTTGGAGTGGTGGCCAACATGCAACCCTTCTGGGCCTGCCACGAACCCCAGATGGACGAGCTGACGGTCCCCTTCCTCGGGCCGGAGCGCACCCTGCAGCAATACCCCTTTCGCAGCCTCCTGGATCGTGGGGCGGTGCTGGCCGCGGGCTCTGACTGGCCGGTGTCCACCGCCAACCCACTGGAGGAGATCGCGGTCGCGGCCAGCCGGGCGATGCCGCTGTCCACTCGCGGTGGGCACACCACGTATCCCGCCTTCCTGCCCGGGCAGGCCATCCCGCTGGCCAGCGCCCTCACCGCCTTCACCGCCGGCTCGGCGTTCGTCAACCATCTGGAGTCGCAGAGCGGCAACCTGGCACCGGGCAAGAGAGCCGACCTGGTGGTGCTCGACCAGGACCCGTTCCGGCTGGAGGTGGAACGGCTGCCCGAGGCCCGGGTGGAGCTGACCATGGTCGGCGGCGCCTTCGTCTACGACCGCGGCTCGGCCTGAGGGCTTGAGAATGCTGCGCATGTCTGGCCGGCTGGTGCCGCTCGCATGACCCGCTACATCATCCGCAGGCTGGCCCAGGCGCTTCTGGTGCTGCTCCTGGTCAGCATCCTGGTGTTCACCCTTCTCCATCTCTTGCCCGGCGGACTGGTGCGGGCCCAGCTGGGACCGAAGGCCTCCCCCCATGAGGTAGCTCAGCTAGCGGCGCAGGAGGGCCTCGACAAACCGCTGCCCGTCCAGTACGGAATCTGGCTGTGGCAGGCCCTGCACGGCAACCTGGGCTTCTCCTACAAGCTGAACTCGCCGGTCTCGTCGCTTCTCGCCGAGTACTTCCCCCGGGACCTGCTGATGGTGGGGATCGCCCTCTTCCTCGCCATCGCCATCTCAATCCCTCTGGGGCTGCTGCAGGGGGTGCGCCGCAACCGGGACATCGACTACGGCCTCTCCTTCGTGCTCCTGGCGCTGTACTCCATGCCCAGTTTCCTGCTCGGCGTGATCGGGATCATCCTCTTCAACATCGAGTTCAACGTCCTGCCGCCCACCGCCATCCACTTCGGCAGCGGACTGGGCGCCGACATCTCGGCGCTGGTGCTGCCGGTGGGCACCCTGATGCTCGGCAACGTCGCCTACTACAGCCGCTACATGCGCTCGTCGGTGATCGACAACCTGCTTGAGGACTACGTTCGGACGGCACGGGCCAAGGGCGCCAGCTGGAGCCGCATCCTCTCTCGGCACGTTCTGCGCAACTCCCTCCTCCCCACCGTCAGCCTGATCGGGATCAGCTTCCCCTACGTGATCAGCGGCTCCTTGATCGTCGAAGCGCTCTTCGACTTCCCGGGCACCGGTCTGCTCTTCTGGAACGGGGCCCAGGACCGCGACTATCCGGTGCTCCTTGGGGTGATCCTGCTGATCAGCACCGCCGTCGTGGTCGGCAACCTTATCGCCGACCTCCTCTACAT
Organism: Candidatus Dormiibacterota bacterium; assembly: GCA_027306885.1. Classification (GTDB taxonomy): domain Bacteria; phylum Chloroflexota; class Dormibacteria; order Aeolococcales; family Bog-877; genus JAJYXT01. Next base: position 21,970 of record DAHUYV010000161.1, on the reverse strand, counting down.
GGTGCTGGACCCCAGGATCCGCTATGGGTGACACGACGGGGGAGCGGGTTCCCTCGGCCACCGATCCGGCTCTTGAGCCGGCTTTGGAGCCGGGGGTGGGGAGCGGGGTGGCCGTTGGACCGGGAGCCCTGGAGGAGGAGATCCGTCCACCCCATCATCTGGTGGAGAACCTGCGGGTCTATGCCGGCAACAAGATCGCCCTCGCAGGGGCGATCTTCCTTCTCCTTGTCGTGCTCTTCGCCTACCTCGGTCCGCTCCTGTACTCGACCGACCAGGTCTCGGCCAACCTGCTCAATGGCAACCTCCCCCCTTCGTCACAGCACCTTCTCGGCACCAGCCCTGAGGGCCGGGACATCCTCGGCCGGCTGATGTTGGGCGGCCAGGCCACCCTCGAGGTGGCGCTGGCGGTGGCGGCTCTGGCGACCGCCTTCGGCACTCTTTGGGGGGCGATCGCCGGCTTCCTTGGTGGGGTGGCCGACGCGTTCCTCATGCGGATCGTGGACGCCATGCTCTCGATCCCCTTCCTCTTCTTTGTGGTGCTCCTGGCGGCCCTCGTCCAGCCCTCGCTGCCGATCATCATCCTGGCCATCGCATCGGTGAGCTGGCTCTCCACCGCCCGGCTGGTGCGGGGAGAGGTGCTGAGCCTGCGGACCCGAGACTACGTGGCGGCGGCCCGTAGCTTTGGCAGCGGCCCCTGGCAGATCATCTTCCGCCACCTCCTGCCCAACTCCCTGGGAGTGGTCGTCGTGAACGCGACCCTCAAGGTGGCCGACGCCATCCTCACCTTTGCCTCCATCAGCTTCTTGGGCCTTGGGGTGCCCCCGCCGGCGACCAGCTGGGGCCAGGTGCTGACCACCGGGATCAACAACCTCTTCAACGGGTACTGGTGGGAGCTTTGGCCCGCCGCCTTTCTCATCGTCGGCACCGTCATCGCCATCAACGTCATGGGCGACGGACTCCGCGACGTGGTGGAGAAACGCCTGCAGCAGCGCTGAGGCGATTTGCCCAAGCTCCGCCCCTTTCCTCACCAAAGGAGACCTCCATGGATCTGGTTCTCGCCGAGCAGGCCCGCGTCCGACTGGCCCCCGAGCCGCTTCACCTGCGCCTCTTCCTCGCCGGCGCCTGGGAGGAAACGGAGAAGCACCTCCCGCTGCTGAGCCCTGTGACCGGGCAGGTGATCGCCTCGGTGCCCGTGCCCACGCGCTCCGACATCGCGGAGGCGGTGCGGGCCGCCCGCCGCGCTCAGGCGGAGTGGGCCGAGGTCGGGCCCTTCCAGCGGGCGGAGCTCTGCCACCGGATCGGCGACGCCCTGGGCCGCCGCACCGAGAAGCTGGCCGGGCTGCAGACTCTGGAGCAGGGAAAGCCCCTCGCCGAGTCGATGGCCGACATCGAGGAGGCGGCGCGGCTCTTCCATCTCCACGCCGAGGACCTCCTCCGGCTGAACGGGGAGACCCTCCCGGTCGGCGATCCCCAGAAGCGCATGCTCACCTTCCGGCGGCCCGTGGGGACGTGGGCGATCATCACCCCCTGGAACTTTCCGGTGCTGATGATGGCGGAGTTCGTCGCGCCAGGCCTGGCGACCGGCAACGCCCTGGTCGTCAAGCCCCCGGCCCACACCTGCGCCGCGGTCCTCTCGGCGATGGAGGCCTTCGAGGAGGCCGGCCTGCCCTCCGGTCTGGTGAGCGTCCTGCCCGGTGGGGGGCAGGTGGGCCAGCTCATGCTCGAGGAGCCGGGCTTCGACGCCATCGGCTTCATCGGCTCGTCGGCCACCGGGGCCAGCATCCAGTCCGGAGCCGGCCTGCGGCGGACGATCATGGAGTGCTCGGGCAACGGCCCGATCGTGGTCTGCGCCGACGCCGACCTGGCGCGCGCCGCCAGGGCCGCCACCTACGGCGCCTACCTCTGCTCCGGGCAGGTCTGCTGCGCCACCGAGCGGGCGATCGTGCATCGCTCCGTCTACCACGACTTCCTGGAGCTCTGCCTGGAGCAGGCAGCTGCGGTGAGGCTCGGCGACCCCTTCGACCCCGAGGTCAACCTCGGGCCGCTCAACAATCAGGACGTCGCCGCCAAGATGGACCGGCACCTGTCCGACGCCACCTCCTTGGGCGCTCGGGCCCTGGTGGGTGGGGGTCGGAGGTCCGGCATGCCCACCGATCTGTACTACGAGTACACGATCCTCGATGGGGTCGAGCCCCGAATGGCCGCCTTCCGGGAGGAGTCCTTCGGGCCGCTGCTCCCGGTGACGGTTGCCGACGACGACCGCCAGCTGCTCGACCTCGCCAACTCTGACGCCCTCGGCCTGCAGGCGGCGGTGTTCACCAGAGACCTGGGGCGGGCGTTTCACTTCGCCGAGCACCTTCAGGTCGGTCAGGTGATCGTCAACGACACCACCGACTACTGGGACATCAACATGCCCTTCGGCGGCGCCGGCGGCAAGCACAGCGGGTGGGGTCGGATCGGGGGCAAGTGGACCCTCATGGACATGTCCGACATCCGGACCGCGATCATCGACCTCTCCTAGGCCGACGGGACCGGGCCCTCAGCCCCCCTCCCGGCAGACGCAGAACTCGTTGCCCTCGGGGTCCGCCAACAGCTGCCAGTCCCACCGCTCCGGATCGCCGAAAGGAGTTCCCAGCCGGCGCGCGCCCAGATGGCAGAGCCGGTCCACCAGCTCCTCCGGGTCACCCACAAAGAGGTCCAGGTGGAGGCGGTTCTTGACCTGCTTGGGCTCAGGCACCCGCTGCAGAAACACGGCGACCGCGCCCGGAGGCGGGACCAGGTCGAGGTAGGGCAGCCCATCCCCGCGGGCCTCGAGGTAGCCGAGGGCGTCCAGCCAGAACGGGGCCAGGGAGAACGGATCCCGGCAGTCGATGCCCACCTCCAGCCGCGGCCGGGGGTCAGCCACGGGCTGACCACGCGGATGCGAAGAACGATCGCGGCGACGGAGATCTCCCGGCCCGCAGGCACAGCCCGGGCGACGGCCAGCTCCTCACCTCAGTCGGGCCGCCCAGCCGACAGCTGGTGATCGAGGGCCGGGCGGAGATCGCCGGCAGACCTCCTCGGCCCGATCCTCCCTGCGGAGCCTTTCTCGGGAGTTGGAGCAGCGCCGGCCGACCACGATTCCCCGGTCGCGGTCCGGGCCCGGGTTGCCCCCGCCTGCGGGCAGCCCGGAAGCCCTCCGGCCGCCCCCCCGAGGGCTTCCGGTCGCCGTGCTCGGGGGCATCACCGGCATCCATCGTGGTGCCAACTCTAGCGCCAGCTCCCCATCCCTCAGGGGTCGCACCAGTCGACCGGCTGCCCCGGAGATCCGCCTCGCCGACCGGGGCACCCCCCAAGAGGCCTCGGTCACCGTCGGATCCGCAATTGCCCGGTCAGCCTGCCCACATCGGCGGGACGCCCCCGGGGGGAGGTCGGGCCGGCCCTTCACCAGGGCCGGCCCACCTTCACTCTCCGGCCTGGTCCACGGCCGCTACCGCCTCGGCCCCCTCGAACTGGTTGAGGTCCTCGCCCTCCAGGACCACCGGCTCAGCCACGGTCTCCCCCTCCTCGAGGTAGCGGACCGCCTCCTCCCGCAGCTTGCGGTAGTAGTCGAGGCCGGTGCCCGCTGGGATCAGCTTGCCGATGATCACGTTCTCCTTCAGTCCGGCGAGCCGGTCGACCTTGCCCGAGATCGCCGCCTCGGTCAGCACCCTGGTGGTCTCCTGGAAGGAGGCCGCCGACAGCCAGCTGGCGGTGTTGAGCGCGGCCTTGATCAGCCCCAGCAGGACGGTTGCAGCGATTGCCGGCTCCCCGCCCTCGGCCAGGATCTCGGCGTTGGCCTGGTCGTACTCCCACTGGGAGACGATCTCACCAGGCAGAAGCTCGGTGTCCCCGCCCGACTCGATGCGCACCTTGCGCATCATCTGCCGGACGATCACCTCGATGTGCTTGTCGTTGATGTCCACGCCCTGGGAGCGGTACACCTTCTGGACCTCACGGACCAGGTACTCCTGGACCGCCTCGCGCCCGCTGATGTAGAGCAGCTCCTGGGGGCTGACCGACCCCGCGGTGAGCGCGTCACCCGCCCGCACCTGATCGCCGTCGGCGACCTTGAGCTGGGCCCCGTGAGGGATCGGGTACTCCTTGATCTCCTCCTCCAGAGCCCGGACCTTGACCTCGGTCGCGGCTCCCTGGCGACGGATCTCGACCACCCGGCCGCCGAGCCGAGCGAGCACGGGGGCTCCCTTTCCGTCCTTGTTGCCCACGGCAAGCACCTGGCCCTCCGAGAGGAGGGCGCCCTCGGCGACCTCGGAGGAGAGCTCCAGCCCTGCCTCGATCGTGTGCGAGACCTCGAACTCCTCGCGGCTCGCCACCCGCACCTTGCGGCCCGCGTCGGAGCGAATCACCTCGACCACGCCCCCGGCCTCGGCAAGGATCGCCTTGCCCTTCGGGATGCGTGCCTCGAACAGCTCCTCCACCCGGGGCAGGCCCTGGGTGATGTCGAGCCCGGCCACCCCTCCGGTGTGGAAGGTCCGCATGGTGAGCTGAGTGCCTGGCTCGCCGATCGACTGGGCGGCGATGATGCCCACCGCCTCGCCGATCTCCACCAGCCGCCCGGTCGCCAGGTTGCGCCCGTAGCAGTGCCGGCACACCCCCCTGGTGGCGGCGCAGGTGAGCACGCTGCGCACCCGCACTCGCTCCAGATTCAGCGCCGCGATCTCCCTCGCCAACGGATCGGTGATCTCCTCGCCGGTGCTCACCAGCACTCGCCCATCCGGCGCCACCACGTCACCTGCGGCGACACGCCCGGCGATCCGCTCCTCGAAGGGCTCCCCCTCCTGGCTGAGATCGGTGACCCAGATGCCGTTGTTGGTGCCGCAATCCTCCTCTCGGACGATCACGTCCTGGGCAACGTCGACCAGGCGCCGGGTGAGGTACCCGGAGTCGGCGGTGCGCAGCGCGGTGTCGGCCAGCCCCTTGCGGGCCCCGTGGGTGGAGATGAAGTACTCCAGCACCTCCAGCCCCTCGGAGAAGTTGGCCTTGATCGGCATGTCGATGATCCGGCCGGTGGGGTCGGCCATCAGGCCGCGCATCCCGGCCAGCTGGCGGATCTGCTGCACGGTGCCGCGGGCTCCCGACTCGGACATCATCATCACCGACGAGAACGGGTCGAAGTGGGCGATGGTGGCCTGGGTCACCTCCTCGGTGGCCTGGGTCCAGATCTCCACGGTCTTCCCGTAGCGCTCGTCCTCGGTGATCAGACCGCGGCGGTGCTGCAGGGTGACCTCGTCGACTGCCCGCTCCGACTTGGCGATGATCTCCGCCTTCTCGGGCGGGGTCTTGATGTCCATGGCAGAGATGGTGGTGCCCGACTTGGTGGCGTAGCCAAACCCGAGCCGCTTGATCTCGTTGACCACCGAGGCGGTCACCTCGTTGCCGTACAGGCGGTAGCAGATGGCCACCAGCGCCCGCAGCTCCTTACGATCGAAGACCCGGTTCTGGTACACCATCGGCACCGCGTCCGAGCCCTCGCGAACAGGCCGGCCCAGGGGCAGGACCTCGTTGAAGATGACCCGGCCCGGGCTGGTCAGGACGTTGACCGTCTCGTCCTCTCCGGTCCAGCCCAGCTCCACGTGGCGGCGCGGCATCCGGACCACGACCGGCTCGTGGATGGCCACCGACTTGGTGTCGTAGGCGAGCATCACCTCGTTCGGCGAGCTGTAGCGGTGGGTCTTGGCGGCGTCGACGTCCTCCAGCGGCTTCTCCAGCGCGGTCATCCAGTACGCCCCGAGCACCATGTCCTGGGTCGGTGCCACCACCGGGTTCCCGTCGCTGGCCGAGAGGATGTTGTTGGACGACATCATGAGGTTCTTGGCCTCGGCGATCGCCCCACTGAACAGCGGCACGTGGACCGCCATCTGGTCGCCGTCGAAGTCGGCGTTGAAGGCGGTGCACACCAAGGGGTGGATCTGGATCGCCGACCCCTCTACCAGGATCGGCATGAAGGCCTGGATGCCGAGCCGGTGCAGGGTGGGGGCCCGGTTGAGCAGCACCGGGTGGTCCTGGATCACCTGATCGAGGACGTCCCAGACCTCGGGCCGGGCCCGCTCCACCATCCGCTTGGCGCTCTTGATGTTCTGGGTGAAGCCCTGGTTCACCAGCTCACGCATGACGAAGGGCTTGAACAGCTCCAGCGCCATCCGCTTGGGCAGCCCGCACTGGTTGAGCCGCATCTCGGGGCCCACCACGATCACCGAGCGACCACTGTAGTCAACCCGCTTACCCAGAAGGTTCTGGCGGAACCGCCCCTGCTTGCCCTTCAGCATGTCGGAGAGCGACTTCAGCTTGCGGTTTCCGGTGCCGGTGATCGCCCGGCCGCGGCGGCCGTTGTCGATGAGGGCGTCGACCGCCTCCTGGAGCATCCGCTTCTCGTTGCGCACGATGATCTCGGGGGCGCCCAGCTCCAGAAGCCTCTTGAGCCGGTTGTTGCGGTTGATGACCCGCCGGTAGAGGTCGTTGAGGTCGGAGGTGGCGAAGCGACCGCCGTCCAGCTGCACCATGGGCCGCAGCTCGGGCGGGATGACCGGGAGCACCTCCAGGATCATCCAGGTTGGCCGGGTCTCGCTCTTGCGGAAGGCCTCCACCACTCGGAGCCGCTTCACCGCCTTCTGGCGGCGCTGGCCACTGGTGGACAGGAGCTCCTCGCGCAGATGGGCGGCCTCGGCAGCGAGGTCGAGCCCGTCCAACATCTCCTTGATCGCTGCCGCACCCATCCCGGCCCGGAACGCCGAGCCGAACTTCTCGGTGAACTCGCGGTACTCGGAGTCGCTGAGCAGTTGCCGGGGAACCAGACCCTGGAGCCGGGTCGCGGTCTCCTCGAGCTCCGCCCTGACCCGGGCCAGTTCCTCCTCGTCCGCCTGGCCGCCCTGGCTCCGCCGCTCTTCGGCCTCCTGGCGCAGCCCGGCCGCCTCGGCGGCCGCTGACTCGCGCACTCGGGCGGCCTCCGACCCGGCAGCGGCGGTGATCTCGGATGCCAGCTCAGCCACCTTCGCCGCCAGCTGCTGCTGGTGCTCTTCGGACAGCTGGGTCCCCCGCTTGACGACCAGGTGCTTCTGATCGCCGTCCTTGAGGTTGAAGTCGGAGGGCGCCTTCTTGCCCAGGCCGGCCTCGATCCGCTGGGCGAGCTGCTCCGCCTCCGCCTCCAGCTGCTCGCGCCGGGTCTCGGAAGCCGCCACCAGCTCTTCCGCCCGGGCCTTGGCCGACTGCTCCACCTCGGCGGCGCGGGACTCCCGCTCGGCGATGAAGGACTCGCTCTCCTCCTTCGCCGCCCCCTGCAGCTCGGCGATGCGCGGGTTGTTCTGGGGATCGAACTGCCGCAGCGCCTCGGCGCGCTGCTCCTCGTCCACCTTGGTGACGATGTAGTTGGCGAAGTAGAGGACCTTCTCCAGATTGCGCGGCGACATGTCCAGAAGCAGGCCGAGCCGGCTGGGGATCCCCTTGAAGTACCAGACGTGTGAGACCGGGCTCGCCAGCCGGATGTGCCCCATGCGCTCGCGGCGCACCTTGCTGCGGGTCACCTCGACCCCGCACTTGTCGCAGATGATCCCCTTGTACCGGTAGCGCTTGTACTTCCCGCAGTGGCACTCCCAGTCCTTGGTCGGGCCGAAGATCTTCTCGCAGAAGAGTCCGTCCCGCTCCGGCCGGAGCGTCCGGTAGTTGATGGTCTCCGGCTTGGTCACCTCCCCGTGCGACCAGGAGAGGATCATCTCCGGGCTGGCGAGGGACAGCTTCAGGGCATCGAAATTCTCAAGCTTGAGCAAGGCTTGTCCGCCTCCTGGCGAAGGGTTGGATGAGGTGGTCGCAAGACATCAGGGCGTGTTGGGGGTGTCCCCCCGCAGAGAGGAGTTGGAGCACACTCAGCGGCCGATGTCCTCGGCGTCGTCGCGCTCGTCCCGCTCCAGGTTGATTCCCAACCCCAAGGGCATGTCGGGCATGTCGTCCTCCGTGAACACGATCTGCTCCTCGTTGTCGGACATGATCTCCACCCCCAGAGCCAGTCCCTCCAGCTCCTTCACCAGCACCCGGAAGGACTCCGGGACCCCGGCGTCGAGGGTGTTGTCGCCCTTGACGATGGCTTCGTAGGCCTTCACCCGACCCACGATGTCGTCGGACTTGATGGTGAGGATCTCCTGAAGGATGTGGCTGGCCCCGTACGCCTCCAGGGCCCAGACCTCCATCTCGCCGAAGCGCTGGCCACCGAACTGCGCCTTGCCACCCAGCGGCTGCTGGGTGACCAGGCTGTATGGGCCGGTGCTGCGGGCGTGGATCTTGTCCTCGACCAGGTGGGCCAGCTTGAGCATGTAGATGATGCCCACGGTGATCGGCTTCTCGAACGGCTCGCCGGTGCGGCCGTCTCGGAGGATCGCCTTGCCGTCCCGGGGCAGGCCGGCCCGCTCCAGCTCGTCCTCGATCTGACTCTCCGAGGCGCCGTCAAAGACCGGTGTCGCCACCTTCAGCCCCAGCGCGGAGGCGGCCCACCCCAGGTGGGTCTCCAGCACCTGGCCCAGGTTCATCCGGCTCGGAACCCCGAGCGGGTTGAGAACGATCTCCACCGGGGTGCCGTCGGGAAGGAAGGGGAGGTCCTCGATCGGCAGGATCCGGGCGATGACCCCCTTGTTGCCGTGCCGGCCCGCCATCTTGTCGCCCTGGGCGATCTTGCGCTTCTGGGCCACGTAGATCCGGATCAGCTCGTTGACCCCCGCCGGGAGCTCGTCCTTGCCGGCCCGGCTGAAGTGCTTGATATCGACGACCACGCCGCGCTCACCGTGCGGAACCCGCAGGGAGCTGTCCCGGACCTCCTTGGCCTTCTCGCCGAAGATCGCCCGCAGCAGCCGCTCCTCGGCAGAGAGTTCGGACTCCCCCTTGGGGGTGGTCTTTCCGACCAGGATGTCCCCCTGCTGAACCTCGGCGCCCACGTACACGATGCCTCGCTCATCGAGATTGCGCAGGCTCTCCTCGGAGACGTTGGGCAGGTCGCGGGTGACCTCCTCCGGTCCCAGCTTGGTGTCCCGGACCTCGACCTCGAACTCCTCGATGTGGATGGAGGTGTACTTGTCCTCCCGGACCACCGATTCCGAGATCAGGATGGCGTCCTCGTAGTTGTATCCCTCCCAGGGCATGAAGGCCACCAGGACGTTCTTGCCGAGGGCCAGCTCCCCCTTGTCGGTGGAGGGCCCGTCGGCGAGCACCGCTCCCGCCGCGACGCGGTCACCGGGGTTGACCACAATCCGCTGGGAGAGGCAGGTGCCCTGGTTGCTGCGGACGAACTTGTGAACCCCGAACCAGGTGTCGGGACCACCGTCTTCGGGCCGGAAGAGGATGCCCAGCCCGCTGTCCTGGCCGGAGCGCACGATCTTGGTCAGGTCGGAGCGGACCTCCGCCAGGGGCACGTGCACCCCGGCGATGGTGCCGGCCGACGGGGCCAGGATCAGCTCGCCACTGTCCTTGGCGGCGTAGTACTCCATGCCGGTGCCCACCACCGGCGAGTCGGTGGTCACCAACGGCACCGCCTGGCGCTGCATGTTCGAGCCCATGAGGGCCCGGTTGGCGTCGTCGTGCTCCAGGAAGGGGATCATCGCGGTGGCGACCGAGACCGTCTGCTTGGGCGAGACGTCGATGAAGTCCACCTCGCCGACGGGCACGTCCTTGAAGGTGTGCCGGGTCCGGGCCGGGGTGTGCTCCACCCGGAACTCGCCTTCCGCCGAGATCGGGGCGTTGGCCTGGGCCACCGTGTACTTGTCCTCCTCGTCGGCGGACAGGAAGTGCACCTCGCCGCTGACCCAGGGAGAGACCTTGACCTCCTCCACCCCGGACTTGACCAGCTTCGCCACATGGTCCGGGTCGAGTCGGGTCCCGGCGGCGACGCCGCCCACCTCCTCGGTCAGCAGCCTACCCAGCAGCTGGGCTTGGTCGGTGGCCGGGCGCATGGTGCGGTACACCCTCCGGAAGGGTGTCTCGATGAAGCCGAAGTCGTTCACCCGGGCAAAGGTCGCGAGCGACCCCATGAGGCCGATGTTCGGCCCCTCGGGGGTCTCGATCGGGCAGATTCGTCCGTAGTGGCTGTGGTGGACGTCCCGGACATCGAAGCCGGCCCGCTCCCGGGAGAGACCGCCCGGGCCAAGGGCCGAGAGGCGGCGCTTGTGGGTCAGCTCGGAGAGCGGGTTGTGCTGGTCCATGAACTGGGACAGCTGGCTGGAGCCGAAGAACTCCTTGATCGCGGCCACCACCGGGCGGGCGTTGATCAGCGAGGCCGCGGTCACCGTGGTGGCGTCGCAGATCGTCATCCGCTCCTTGATGATCCGCTCCATGCGGAGCAGCCCGGTGCGGAACTGGTTCTGCAGCAGCTCCCCCACCGCCCGCACCCGGCGATTGCCCAGATGGTCGATGTCGTCGGCCTCACCGCGCCCGTTGTTGAGCTCGATGAGCCGGCGCATGATGTTGATGAAGTCCTCGTGGGCGAGGACCCGGAGGTCCTTGTCCTCGGCCCGCCGGCGGGCCTCCGCCTCCGAGATGCCCAGCCGCTTGTCGAGCTTGAAGCGACCCACCCGCCCCAGATCGAAGCGCCGGGGATTGAAGAAGAGCGCCTGGAGCAGGTTGCGGGCGTTCTCCACGGTGGGCGGATCCCCGGGCCGGATCTTGCGGTACAGCTCAATCAGCGCCTCGTTGACGTCGTGGCTGGGGTCCTTGTCGAGGGTGGCGTCGATGTAGCGATGCTCCGCATCGATGTCCACGTCCTGGAAGAACTGGCGGATGTCGTCGTCGCTCGGATACCCCAGCGCCCGGATCAGAGTGGTGGCCTGGAACTTCCGCTTGCGGTCGATCTTGGCGGTCAGCACGTCCTTGGTGGAGGTCTCGATCTCCAACCAGGCACCCCGATTGGGGATGAACTTGACCGCGAACAGCGGCCGGCCGGTGGCCGGGTTGTCGGCGCCGGCGGTGAAGTAGACGCCCGGGGAGCGCACCAGCTGGCTGACCACCACCCGCTCGGTGCCGTTGACGAGGAAGGTGCCCTCGGAGGTCATCATCGGGAAGTCCCCCAGGTAGACCTCGGACTCCTTGATCTCGCCGGCGTTCTCCCCCGTCTTGATGTGCAGGCGGGTCATGATCCGCAGCGGAGCCGCGAAGGTCATGTCGCGGTTGCGGCACTCCTCCTGGTCGAACTTGGGCTCCCCGAAGCTGTAGTCAAGGAACCGGAGCTCGTAGTTCTTGCCGGTGTAGTCGGTGATCGGGTTGATCTCGTCGAAGAGCTCCCGCAGGCCCCGCTCCAGGAACCAGCGAAACGAGTTCAGCTGGGTCTCAATGAGGTTGCCGACCTTGAGCACCTCGGGAAGCTTCCCGTAGGAGAGGCGCTCGGGGGCGACCGACAGGGCAGCAGGAGATGACGGCATAAGCTAGAGTTCTCCAGGCAAGCGTGGGCGAAGGGTGAACTTCACAGGTGGGCGAATGACAATACTACCACACCCGCCGCTGACACCCCTTCAGGCGTCGCGCCGTCGCCGGTCGTCTCCAGCTACTTGATCTCGGCGCTGGCGCCCGCCTCCTGGATCTTCTTGGCGACCGACTCAGCCTCCTCGCGGCTGACGCCCTCGCGCACCGCCTTGGGGGCGCTGTCCACCAGGTCCTTCGCCTCCTTCAGGCCCAGGCCGGTGATCTCGCGGACCGCCTTGATCGCGGCGATCTTCTGGTCGCCGGCCGCGGTCAGGATGACGGCGAACTCGGTCTGCTCCTCGGGCACGGCCTCCGCCGCCGGCCCGGCCGCAGCCGCCACGGCCATCGGGGCCGCCGCGGTGATCCCGTACTTCTCCTCGATCAGCTTCTTGGCGTTGACCAGATCCAGCACGGTCCAGTCCGCCAGCGCTTCCACGAAGTCCTCAACCTTGACCTTGGCCATGTCTCATCTCCTCTTAATTGGTAGTCCCGCCCACGTCGCCCGGTCGCTCAGGCCGCCCGCTCTTCCTTGGCAGTCAGCAGGCCCACCAGATCCTGGACCGGAGCCTGGAGGAGCTGTACCAGCTGGGCAACCGGAGCCTCGATCATTCCCAGAAGTTGCGCCATCAGCACCTCACGGGGAGGCAGCTCCGCCAGCTGGCGCACTTCCTCAGCGCTGAGCACCTGCCCCTCAGCGATCCCCCCCCGCACCATCTCCAGCCGCCGGTTGCTCCGCGCGTACTCCATCAGCAACCGGGCCGGGGCACTGAGGTCGCCATACCCGATGGCGAGTGCGGTCGGCCCGGCCAGGGCCGCGCTCAACTGGGGCACCCCGGCAGCCTCGCTGGCCCGCCGCGCCAGGGTGTTCTTCACCACCACGTAGTCGACCCCTTCGGCCCGCAGCGAGGCCCGAAGGGCCTCGAGCTGCGCCACGGTCAGCCCTCGGTGATCGGTGAGCACCGCACTGTTCATCCGCGCCAGCCGCTCGGAGAGTTCGACGACCGTCCGCTGCTTCTCCTCGGAAATCCGAGCGGCGCCGTGGGTGGGAGCGACGGTCATCTGGCGGCTGCCTCCTGGTAGCCCGGACGAAGGCCAGGTGGAGCGACGCCGGACCCTGGCCCGCCGTCACCGGTCACCTGCGCGGGGTGGGGGTTTGAGCATCGCTGCCCCCGCGGTCTTCGGTTCCGGGGAACTTCTTGGTTCCTGAGTTCCCCACTATAGCGGCCCCGCCCCCCTCCCGGCGCGCGGCCCGGCTCACCCCGCTCTCCGACGGTGCTCCTCCACGATCGCCATGCCGCTTGAGGTCCCGACCCGAGTGGCCCCAGCCTCCACCATCGCCTCGACCTCCACCAGCAAGCGGATGCCCCCCGCCGCCTTGATCCCCGTCCTTGGCCCCAGCGCCGCCCGCAACAAGACGACATCCGCCACCGTGGTGGCGCGGATCTTGAGGGGCTTGAATCCGGTGGAGGTCTTAACCAGGTCGGCTCCTCCCTCCTCGGCGGCAAGCGCGGCCAGCCGGGCTTGCTCGGAGGACAGCAGTGGCATCTCGATGATCACCTTGAGCAGGTGGGGCGAGGGGACCGCCCGGCGCACTGTGCCCACCTCACGCGCGATATAAGAGGTGTCGGCCGCCCGGGCCCGCCCAGTGTGGATCACCATGTCGATCTCACCGGCCCCCATCTCTTGCGCCTCGCGGGCCTCGTACGCCTTGGTCGAAGGCAAGTCCATGCCCAGCGGGAAGGAGATGCAGGCGGCGACCACGGTGGCCGAGCCCGCAGCGGCCCGGCTTGCCACCGGGACCATGTTGGGCAGCACGCACAGCGCCGCGAACCCCAGGGGCAGTGCCTCCTCACAGAACTCCTGGATCTGACCGCGGGTGGCCCCGAGGTTGAGGTTGGTCTGGTCGATGAGGCGCGCCAGATCCGACTCTGAGTTGATCATCGCCTACCCTCCCAGGACTCCGACCAAGGAGCTGGTGGCGACCCGGTCGGCTCCACTGGCGATCATGGAAAGGGCCTCGGCCCGGTTGCGGATACCCCCAGACGCCATCACACGCACCTCCTGGCCGAAGCGCCGGCGGACGGCGGCGACCTGCTCGGGAGCGGTCACGTTCCCATAGCCAGGGTTGGTCTTGAGAAAGGTGATCCCGGCCTCCACCGCGAGGGCCGCCGCCTCCAGGCCCTCCGACTCGCTGAGGAGCGAAGAGTAGTAGATGCATTTGACCGTGCGGTCTCCGGCCAACCAGCGCACCGTGCGCAGGTCGTCTACTACCTTGCCGTAGTCCCCGGAGCGGAACGCCGAGAGGTCCATGGCGATATCCAGCTCGTCGGCGCCGTCAGACAGCGCCTGCTCAGCCTGAACCACCTTGGCTCCGGTCGTCATCGCCCCCAGCGGGTAGGCGATGAGGCCGCAGACGGGCTGCCCTCGGGGATGGAACCACTTGCTGGCCAGCCCGACCATCGCCGGTTCCACGGCGACCGCCGCCAGCCGCCAAGGCTCAAGGCGAGAGAACCACTCCCAGAGCTCCGCCTCGGTGGCGGCCGGAATTGGTACCGAGGCATCGACCCGCGCAGCCAGGTCGCTCGCGCTGAGCTCCGTCATCAGAACCCTCCCAGTGAACTGAGTACGTCCCACCCCCACTTTGCCGCCGGTCTCCCCCCTGGACGCCGTTGGAGGGCCTTCCGACGACGCCCCGGCCGATGCGGTTCGGGCACGGTCAGGCCTCGATCTCCCACCGCTTCAGAAACCGAGCCCGGGCATCCCAGGCGTCGAAGAGCGCCGAGGGAATCGTCTTGTACACCTCATAAAGCTCCCCGTAGAGGGAGGCGCGAGTGGGATCGGGCTCGTAGGAGCGCTCGACGGCGCAGAAGGCGGCGATCGCCTCCTCCCTGGTGGCAAAGAGCCCAACCGCGTGGGCCGCGTTCCAGGCCGCCCCCTTGGCTCCCAGTTCCGACCCCGAGGGGATCCGGATGGTAGCGTCCAGAACGTCGGCGAAGATCTGGGCCCACACCGGGCTCTTGGCGCCGCCGCCGGAGAGGCGGATGTCGGTCACCTTGACCGGGCTGACGTCCAGGCAATGTCGGTTGGAGAAGGCGATCCCCTCGTAGATGGCGCGCAGCAGGTGATGCCGGCTGGCGTGCCAGCCCAGCCCGAAGAAGTTGCCCTTGGCGGTTGTCTTGGTGAATGGTGCCCGCTCCCCGTTGGAGCTCATGTAGGGGTGGAAGAGGACACCGCCGGAGCCCGCCGGGACCCGGGCCACCTCCTGATCGAACAGCTCGAACAACCCCAGTCCCTCGGCGTCGGCGCGGGCCTGGTCGGCGGCTGCGAGCTGGCCGACGAACCAGTCCACGTGCGGAGTGGCCGACATCGGGGCGATCAGCTTTAGCCACTTGCCGGGCACGGAGTGGATGTACTGCAGGCCGAGCCGTTCGGGTTGGAACAGGGGCTCGTCAAGGACCAGCTCCAGGACCCCCGCGGTGCCGAGGATGATGTTGGCCTGGCCGGGGTTGACGGCCCCCACCCCGGCGGCGCACGCGACTACGTCGAAGCCCAGCCGCACCACCGGGGTCCCCTCGGCCAGACCAGTCTGTTGGGCGGCGGCGGCGGTCACCTCGCCCACCACGTCCCAGGGGTTGCCGAACTCCGGATAGATGTGGCGGAAGGAGGCAACCCCCTCGATCTCGAGGATCCGCTCCGAGTACTCCATGGTGTGGACGTCGATCTGGCTGTAGGCGTCGGCTCGATTGAACTGGAGAACGCCGGTCAGGTTGTAGGCGAGCCAGCCAGTGGGAAGGCAGATGGTTCGGGTCTTGGCCAGAACCCCCGGATCGTTCGCCGCCATCCAAGGGATGAGAAGGCCCATGTCGCCGGGCACCAGCCAGTTGGCGCTGATCGAGAAGATCTCATCCATCACGCCGCTGGCCATCCACTCCTCCATGAGCGGGACGGCACGGGCGTCGTTCCAGAGCACAGCGGGCCTAACCGGGCGCAGCTCGTGGTCCAGGAAGCAGACTCCGATCCCTTTGCCCGAAACGCCGACCGCGGCGATGTCGTCGGGCATGGCCTGAGCCAGGGCCAGCGCCTCCTTTATCGCCAGGGCGGCCTCCCGCCAGTCGACCTCCATGTCAAACTCGGACCACCCGGGCCGGGCCTCGATGACGGGGGTCTTGCGGCTGGCCACCGCAACCTCCCGACCATTGAGGTCGAAGACCGCCACCTTGACTACCGAAGTCCCACTGTCGATTCCGATCACGTAGCGTCCAGCGCTCACGGTTGACCCCCATCAGGCCGCAACTCGGCCGACACCCCCGACGCCACAACCATGGGGACCGGGGACGCGCAGCACCGCCGCGAATCCACCCGAATGGGGATCAGTGAATCCGTCTAGGGGTCCCTCACCGGCGAAGGTTGGCCCGTCCCGAAGGGCGGGCTCCTTCCTCAGGCTGGGCTGAGGCGCGCCGCCGCGGCCGGGTCCAGGCGCACGCTGGGGCCCATGGTCGGAGCCAGGAAGCAGGCCCGGACGTATGAGCCCTTGGCCGCCTGAGGCTTCGCTTTGACGATCGCCTCCATCATGGTGGCCAGATTCTCGAGCAGCGCCTCATCGGCGAAGTCGGTCTTGCCCACCGGCACGTGGATGATCCCGTAGCGATCGACCCGGAACTCCACCCGCCCGGCCTGCACCTCCTTCACCGCCCGAGCGATGTCGAAGGTGACGGTCCCGGCTTTGGGGTTGGGCATGAGACCGCGCGGGCCGAGGATCTTCCCAAGCCGCCCCACCGACCCCATGAGGTCAGGGGTCGCCAGGGCGACGTCGAACTCGGTGAAGCCATCCTGAACCCGCTTCACCAGATCCTCACCACCGATGATGTCCGCTCCCGCGTCCCGCGCCTCCCGCTCCTTCTCCCCCTGGGCGAACACAGCTATGCGCCGCTGGCGACCGGTGCCATGGGGCAGCACCACGCTGCTCCGCACCATTTGGTCGGCATGCCGCGGATCAACCCCGAGGCGAACGTGCAACTCGACGGTCCCAGCGAACCGCGAGGTGCTGGCCTGCTTGACCAGGCGGACCCCGGTCTGGGGATCGGCGGGGGGCTGCTCGGCGGTGAGCTTGGCGGCCTCGCGGTACTTCTTGCCGTGACCTTCGGGCATCTTCGTTACTCCTCTGGTGGTGCTGGCGGGCGCCGGGCGCCCTCCCACGTTGACGGTCAGGCGGTGACCTTGACTCCCATGGACCTGGCGGTCCCCTCGACCATCCGGGCGGCCGCCTCCACGTCCTCGGCGTTGAGGTCCGGCAGCTTGGTCGCCGCGATCTCCAGGGCCTGGAGGTGGGAGAGCTCGCCCACCTGCTCTCGGGGAGCCTTGGCCGATCCCTTGGAGATCCCCGCGGCCCGCTTGATGAGGTCGGCGGTCGGCGGGGTCTTGGTGATGAAGGTGAAGCTGCGGTCCTCATATATGGTGATCTCGGCCGGGATCACCATGCCCGCCTGGGCCTCGGTCTTCTCGTTGTAGGCGCGGCAGAACTCCATGATGTTCACGGAGTGCTGGCCCAGGGCCGGCCCGATCGGGTAGCCCGGGCTGGCCTTGCCAGCCTCGATGGCCAGGCGGAGGACTGTCTTGACCTTCTTCTTGCCCACTTATCTCACTCCTAGCGCAGGCGCTCCACCTGGAGCAGATCCAGCTCCACGGGCGTCTCCCTGCCGAACATGTTGACCATGACCTTGAGCTTGCCCTTCTCTGGGCTGATCTCCCCCACCTTCCCGTGGAAGTCGGTGAACGGGCCGTCGACCACCCGCACCGAGTCGCCCACCTTGAACTCAACCTGGACCTTGGAGGGAACCTCGGTGCCCATCGTCCGCTGGATCGAACGGACCTCGGTCTCCTGGAGCGGCACCGGCCGGGTCCCCGAGCCAACGAAGCTGGTCACCCCGGGGGTGTTGCGGACCACGTACCACGACTCGTCGGACATCACCATCCGGACCAGGATGTAGCCGGGGAAGATCCGCTTGGAGACATGCCTCCGCTGGCCGTCCTTGATCTCCAGAACATCCTCGGTGGGCACCAGCACCTCGAAAATCTGGTCGTGCATGTCCATGGACTCCACCCGCTTCAGCAGGTTGGCCCGGACCTTGTCCTCGTGGCCCGAGTAGGCGTGGATCACGTACCACTGGGCCTGGTCGGTCGGTGACTTCGTAGCTGGGGTCACGGCTTGGCTCCCGGTCAGGTTGGCTGGGCTCATGGGGTGGGCGAGACGGACGGCGCGGCCGAGGGGCTCGGGGTTCCAGTCGGGGTCGGCGTCGCGGCGGGCGCCGAGGTGGAGGGGGTGATGGTGGCGGTTGCGGGAGTGTTGCTGGTGTAGAGAGGGGCGAGCGCGGCGGTGAGCCCGAAGTCGAGCAGCCCCAGGAAGACCCCCAACAGTACCACCGTCACGATCACGACCCCAGTCATCTGCCGTAGCTCAGGCCAGGTCGGCCAGACCGTCTTGCGGAGCTCGCTCCAGACCTCCCGGAGGTACCCGCCGCGTTCTTGCCGCTCGGGGGACGCCTCCCCCACCGAATTCGCCAATTGCGCTTCCTCTCAGCCGTCGCTCTGTTCTGCAGGGGCGGCACGACTCGAACGCGCGACCTGCGGTTTTGGAGACCGCTGCTCTACCAACTGAGCTACGCCCCTTCGAAGTTCCGGCTGCCGCCCCCTACTTGGTCTCTCGGTGGGAGGTGTGCCGCCGGCAGCGCCGACAGTACTTGCGCAACTCCAGACGGTCGGGGTCGTTGCGCTTGTTCTTCTGGGTGGTGTAGTTGCGCTCCCGGCACTCGCCGCACTGCAGGGTGATGATGGTGGCAGGCACCTTGGAATCTCTCCACACAAAAACGCCTGGCCGAGCCAGGCTTCGCTAGGAGTATAGGCGCTCTCCCCCAGGGGGTCAAACCGGAGACCGGGCCAGGTGCTGAATTCGGTGATGACCTGGTGTCGAAGCGGGGTGGCCCCGCCCTGGGGTGCCCCGTAGCGGTGAGCCGGCAGCCGTGGCGATGGACGCCCCTCCAGGGCCCAAGATGAAGCCGGCGGCCGACCGCCGTGACGGGGCTGTGCCGTGGAGCTCACGCCATTGTTGCTTCCGGCAGCGGGTAGCCCGGCGGGTCGGGGCGTTTTGGTTGTGTGAATCTCAATACCTGGTGGGCCAGACGGTCTGCCACCCCCACGGTCGCCTCCGCCCGCAATTTGGCCCAGAATTCAGATAGCTGCGCCGCCTCCGGGAGTGGCAGGAGAGAAATGGATTCGTCAGGCCTTAAGGTCCTTCCATCTGGGAGCGGGATCGCGGCCGGGCTGCAGGCGCGGTGGGGATGACCGCTCAAACTGGCCGGTGCGAGTGAGCGCCCGCAGCCGGTCTGGGCGGCTCGCCCTGCACTTCCTCCGGCGGCAGTCGAGCCGTGGTCCGGAGAGCGGCCAGGTGGCGGTGCTCTTCGCGCTCGCGGCCGTGGCGATCGTGGTAATTGCCGGACTCGCCCTCGACTCCGGGCAGAGCTTCGTGTCGCAACGGGCTCTCCAAGCCGGCACCGACACCGCGGCGCAGTCTGGGGCCTACATGCTCTTGCAGGACCACGCCGCGTGCGTGAACGGCGGCTCGATGCCGTTCACAGCCACCAACATCGCCGACGTTGTGGGGAAGATCGCCAGCGACGCCGCGACCGCCCAGGGGAAGGCGACCAGCACCCCGACCGCTGACTTTGTGACCTACAACTCCTCCTCGACCCCACCGCTGACCGACAACGGACCGATCTCCGTCTACAGCACCGCTAACCTCTGCACGGAGGGGGCGTGGACTGGGCCCTCCGGGGTCAAGGTGTCGGCCACCGACTCGCACCCCACCTTCGTGCTCCAGTTGGTGGGCATCGGCACCGCCACCGAGGACGCCTCGGGCACCGCCCTGTTCGGCCCCGCGGGGGGAGGCGCTGCTCCGTTCGCCACCTGGAACGCCTTCTGCTACGGGGGCGGGACGGGCGGAGCGCTGGCGGTTGGGGACCAGGTGGTCCTGCTGGACAGCTCCTGGTGGAAGGACACCGGTGGATTCGGGACCCCCGCCAGCTTCAAGGGGTACATCGACCCGGTGAGCCAGATCAACCTTCCGCTGCCGGTTCCCAGCTGCATCCAGACCGGGCCAGGGGTCGGCGTCAAGACCCCTCCAGCGCTGACAGTGGGGCAGGTCTACTTGGTGCCCATGATCAGCTCCTATCAGAAGGGGTACTGTCCAGGGACAAGCGCCGCCAACTCGGGTCCCTACGAACTGACCTACGCCGGGTTGATCGCGGTGGTGATCACATCCTCCTCGCCCACCCAGATAATCGGTCAGGTGGTGAACACCTCCCCCACCACGGGCGGGATCACCATCTGCCCCGTCGGCGACGCCACCTGTGCCTCGTCGACCCCCACGAACGCCCCATTCGGCGTGGAGTTGTACCAGTAGCGTGGGCGGGCGCAAGTGGCTCCGGGGGCAGAGCCTTGTCGAGTTCGCCCTCGTGGTGCCCATCCTGCTCTTGCTCCTCAGCGGTGGAGCCGACCTGGCCCGGGCCTACTTCGTGGGGATCCAGATTGCCGACGGCGCCCGGCAGGCGGGCCTGTACGCGTCGGACAACCCGCCGGTGACCACAGTGTCGGCATCCGGGTACACCACGGCGGACCTCCAGGCGATCGCCGAGAGCAACGCCGGGAGCGGCACGGGACTCCTGGGCTGCCCGTCCGCGGATGTGACGGTGACGGTGGGAGCCACGATCCCATACGACAGCTCGGGAAGCTACTACCAGCCGATCACCGTCAGCTGTGCGCTGCCGCTGCTGACGCCACTGCTGCCATCCCCGGTCGACATCGGCTCCAAGGTCGAGGTGTTGGTGGTACCGCAGGCGTGAGAGAGGCCATGCGTGCCCGGTCGCTGCTTCGGCCCCGCCGCCGATCTCGATGCGGGGCAACCGGCGCCACCATGGTCGAGTTCGCGTTGATCGCCCCCATCTTCTTCGCCGCGGTGATCGGCCTCTTCAGTGCGGTGACCTACGTGTTGGAAGTGCAGGTAGCCAATCAGGCCGCTCAGGCTGCGGCGCGGTGGGGAGTGGCGGCAGTCAACTTCGCGGCGCCGACGGGCGGGGCCCCCCTCGCGGCGCAGTGTCCCGCCACGACGGTCCCCACCGGGATGCTGAGCGCCGCCAAGTCGGCAGCTGGACCGTTCGCCGCCTCCATGACGGTCACCGACGGAGGGGGCACGGCGAGCAGCGGCGGCGCCAACGGGTCCACCTACTGCCAGATCACAGTGACCATCCCGGTGGTCGGATTCGGCGGGTACTTTGGCATCGGCCCGGCCTCGATCACCGCCACGGCGCTCGATTACGTCACCTGAGGCGGCGGCGCGGCTCCCGAACCGCGCCGGGACCACACCTGACCTGGCAGAGGGGATGCGGGCGCGCCCGGGTCGTGCACACTATGACCTGTGCGCCAGGTGGCATACGAGGCGGGCTCGGCCCAGGACTTCGACCGTCTGTACCGGGACACCTACGCCAAGGTGCTCCAGACGGTCACAGCCATCGTCCGGGAGCCCTCTGCGGCCGAGGACTGCGTCCAGGAGGCCTTCGAGCGTGCCTACGTGGCTTGGCCCAGGTTTCGCCCCGAGGCTCCGGCGCCGGTGTGGATTCACCGGATCGCGATCAACGTGGCGATCACCCACCGGCGGCGTCAGGCGCTGCGCCAGGTCGGGGAGACGCTCCGTCGTCTCGGACGCCCTGAGGTGGTCCCCGACATCGCCAGCGAGGTCGAGGCCATGCAACTGATCGGGGCTCTTCAGGCGCTCCCCCCCCGCCAGGCGGCGGCAATCGTGCTCCGGCACCTCCACGGGTACAGCAACCGCGAGATCGCCGAGGCGATCGGAGTTCCGGAGCGGACAGTGGCCTCGCGGCTGGCCGCCGCGAAACGCAAGCTGGTGTCGATCCTCAAGGTACCGCCCGGAGAGGAAGGCGCCCCGGTGTCGGCCGGGCCCCCGGAGAACGGGCGGGGCCGCCGAGCCCGCGGAGCTTCAAGTGCCTGACGAATTCGACGCCTGGCTGGAGCAGGAGCTGCGGACCGTCCTCCCCAGCGAGGACGCCGCGGTCCCCGCCCGCCCTCGCTACCAGGCCCGGGTCGCACCGGGAGCGCCGCGCCGCCGGTGGGGGCGGCTGGCTTGGCCCGCGACCAGGGCCGGTGTGCTGGCACTTCTGGCCGGGGCCGCCCTGGCCACCGGTTCGGTAGCGGCCGCGGTTCACGCCGTCGACCCATCCCTCGCGCTCATACCCGGCGGAGGGTCGCCGAGCGCCACGAGCTGTCCGGGTGGATCGTTGACCTGCTCCAACCGCGCGAACTCCGGTTCCGGCCCGGTTGCCAAGGGTGACAGCCGAACCCCCACCAGAGGCGCCAAGGCCGCTGCCGTCGGCAACTCTCACCAGTCGCCGGGGAGCGGCAGCCCCGGCAACTCTGGAAACGCCCCCGGTCAGGGGAG
>DAHUYV010000135.1 GCA_027306885.1 Candidatus Dormiibacterota bacterium | reverse complement strand
GTGGAGCGGATCATCGCCGAACGGCTGGACCGGCTCTTTCCGGGGATGGAGATCGTCGCCCGCGGCTACTTCCGGGTCACCCGGGATGCCGACTTCGACGTGGACGAGGACGAGCCCAACCTGCTGTCCGCCATCGAGGAGGAGCTCCGAGAGCGGCGCTTCGGAGCGATCGTCCGGGTCGAAGCCGGGCCCGACCTGCCCGGGGCTGTGGCGGCGATGTTGGAGGCGGAGCTGGGCATCGACGCCGCCGAGATCCAGGAGGTGGGCGGGCTCCTGGACCTGACCGGGCTGGCCCAGGTGATCGACACGGTCGACCGACCGGACCTCGCCTACACCGCCTTCAGCGGCACCACCCCGCCGCGCCTGCTCAGTGTGCAGGACCAGGAGCCCGACATCTTCGCAGTGCTCCGCGCCGGCGATGTGCTGGTCCAGCACCCCTACGACTCTTTCGCCGCCACCACGGAGCGCTTCATCGAGCAGGCGGCCCGCGATCCCCGGGTCCTGGCGATCAAGCAAACCCTGTATCGAACCAACGGCGACACGCCGCTGATCGGCGCCCTCACCCAGGCGGCCGAGGACGGCAAGCAGGTGGTGGTGCTGGTCGAGATCAAGGCCCGCTTCGACGAGCAGAACAACATCCGCTGGGCCCGCCAGCTGGAGCAGGTCGGCGCCCATGTGGCCTACGGGGTGCCGGGACTCAAGACCCACGCCAAGCTGGTCCTGGTGGTGCGCCAGGAGGAGGGCACGGTCCGCCAGTACGCCCACATCGGCACCGGCAACTACAACGCCGTGACCGCCCGGACCTACACCGACTTCGGGCTGCTCACCTCCCGCCGGGAGATCACCGACGAAGTCGCCGATCTCTTCAACTACCTGACCGGCTACTCGCGCAAGCGCGACTACCGGCACCTCTGGGTCGCCCCGATCAACGTCATCGAGCGCTTCGAGGGTCTGCTCGAGCGCGAGGTGGCCCACCTCGCCGCCGGCCGGCCGGCCGGGCTCCTCGGCAAGGTGAACGGGCTCACCGATGAGCGGGCGATCTCGGCCATCTACCAGGCGGGCGCCAGCGGCCTTCCCATCCGGCTGCTGGTGCGGGGGATCTGCGCGTTGCGGCCCGGGCTCGCCGGCCTCAGCGAGACGGTGGAGGTGCACAGCGTGATCGGCCGCTTCCTGGAGCACGGGCGCGCCTTCGTGTTCGAGAACGGGGGATCTCCCGAGGTCTTCATGGGGTCCTCCGACCTCATGGGCCGCAACCTGTACCGACGGGTGGAGTGCATGGTTCCCCTCCTCGACCCGGCCTGCCGCCGGGAGGCGCAGGAGGTGCTGGAGCTGACCTGGAGAGACCGCCGCCAGACCTGGAAGCTGGAGTCGTCGGCGGCCTGGCGGCGCCTTGACCCCACTAGCGCGGATGCCGGCATCCAGGACCTGCTGATCGACCGCGCCCGGGCCCGGGCCCCAAGGTGGGCAGGCGCGGGAGGCGGAGGGTGAGCATGGAGGAGCGGCAGGCGCTGGAGTTCATCAACACCCACCACCGGGCGGTGCTCGCCACCTACCGACGGGACGGCACCGCCCAGATGTCCCCGGTGGTCGCGGCGGCGGACCAAGAGGGTCGCCTGTTGGTCAGCACCCGGGAGGGGGCCAGCAAGACCGCCAACCTGAGGCGGGATCCGAGGGTGGCGCTGGTGGCCTTCACGGACGGCTTCTTCGGCCCATGGGTGGCGGCGTGGGGGCAGGCCGACGTGATCAGCCTGCCGCCGGCGCTCCCCCTCTTGGAGGACTACTACCGGCGGGTGGCTGGGGAGCACCCGGACTGGGACGCGTACCGGAAGGCGATGAGGCAGGAGCGCCGAGTGCTTCTCCGCATCACGGTCCAGCGGTGGGGCCCGGAGCGCTCCGGCTGAGCGCGCTGCCCGCCGACCGCCTCCAGGCGGCCCTCGCCCAGGTGGGCGCCTTCGCGGCGCAGCGGGTCAAGCCGGGCATGCGCCTCGGTCTCGGCACCGGCCGCACCGCCTCGGCCTTCCTGGACGCTTTGGAGCCCATGGTCCACGCAGGGCTGAGGGTGGCGGCGGTATGCACCTCGGAAGCCACCGAGCGCCGCGCCCGGGCGATGGGGATAGAGATCCTTCGGGGGACCGGCAGCGGGCTCGACCTCGATGTGGACGGGGCCGACGAGGTGGCTCCCGGCCTCGACCTGATAAAGGGGGCCGGTGGGGCGATGGTCCGGGAGAAGATGGTCGCCGAGCGCAGCCGCCGCTTCTGGGTGGTGGCCGACTCCTCCAAGCTGGTGGGCCATCTCGGCGAGCGAGGGGACCTGCCCATCGAGGTGCTTCCGTTCGACTGGGAGGCGACCCGACGGTTGATTGAAGGCGGCGCCGGAGCCGCGGCGGCGCTGCGCGGCGGCGACCAACCCTTCGTATCGGACAACGGCAACCTGGTGCTCGACCTGGACGTGAGCCGCTCCCCGTGGTCACCTCGGGAGCTGGCCGGGCGGCTGGAGGGGATCCCGGGGGTCGTCGGTCACGGGTTCTTCCTTGGAACTGCGACCGCCGCCCTCATCTCCGATGGCGCCGCGATCACCGTCCTTGGCGACCCGGACCGCGAGCGGCGCAGCGGCTGAGGTCAGCGGCGGCGGTTGAGGCCCAGGATCAGCGCCAGAGGCACCACCACCCCCACGAAGCCGGTGAGAACCGCGATCCCGTTGGGGAGCTGCTTGGGGTTGGCCATCCCGACGTAGGAGAAGAGGGCTGAGAGGATCGCCACGGCAAGGATCACCACGATGGCGCCGGCCAGAACCCAGGACTCGTTCTCCTGGCGGCTGACCACGAAGTCCGGCCAGCGATTGCGCACGTATCGATAGACGCTGAGGCCGGTGAGGCTATTGAGGATCAAAGCGCTCACCAGGGCACTCACCGCCACCCCCCAGCGGAACGCCCCCAGCTGCGAGATCACCCACGCCGAGAAGTTGACCACCAGCAAGCCGACCGGCGTGGCCAGTCCCACCAAGGGCAGGACGCAGGTGCGCCAATTCTGGGGCAGGGGGATGAACACCCCGTTCTGAGAGGTCCCTCTCCCGTGTCGTGGACGGTCGGAAGACTCCCCGTCGGCTGCTGGTCCGTTCACCTGGGTAGTTGCACCCTCCGCTGATACGCCACCATTGTGCGACCCTTCGGAAGGTCCGGTCGCGCGGGCACAGTGGCAGGAGTGAGTTGAATCTAATCGACCTGGTGATCGTGGCGGCACTGGTGTTGGCGGCCGTTCAGGGGCACCGCCACGGCTTTGTCTACTCCGTCCTCTCGCTCCTCGGTCTGGTGGCCGGCCTGCTCCTCGGCTCCTGGCTGGCGACCGCTGTCGGGGCCCGCCTCCAGGGGCTCGCCGCCACCGAGCGCACCTTCATCGTCGTGGCGCTGGTGGTGGCGGTGGCCTTTCTCGGCCACTCCGTGGGCAGCCTCATCGGCCTCCGCCTGCGCCGCACCGCGCTGCGCAGCCGGCTCGGGGGCGCGCCCGACTCCGCCGCCGGCGTCGCGTGGGGCCTGCTGGTTACCCTTGCCGTCAGCTGGTACCTGGGCCTGGTCTTCGCCGCCGGGCCGGTCCCCGCCCTGGCGGCGGAGATCCAGAACTCCTCCATCCTGCGGGCCCTGAACCGGGCCCTCCCGGCCGGTCCCGCTTGGATGGGCGACCTGCAACACCTGCTGAGCGCGGTCCCCTTCCCTGAGGTCTTCGCCACCCTGGTCCCACCCCTGCCGGGCCCGGTCACACTGCCCGCCGAGCTCAGCTCCCACCCAGCGATCGCCCAGGTCGCCCGGGAGACTGTGAAGGTGGTGAGCACCGGTTGCGGTGGCCTGATCGAGGGGAGCGGGTTCCCCGTCGGCCCGGATGTGGTCGCCACCAACGCCCATGTGGTCGCCGGGAGCCAGAGCGAGCAAGTGGAGGTTCCCGGTCGCAGCACCCCGCTTCGCGCCCAGGTCATCTACTTCAACCCGGAGGTTGACCTGGCGCTCCTGCGGGTTCCCGGCCTTGGGCTCTCGCCCCTCTCCTTCAGCGAGGACTCGTCCCGAGGCACCCAGGGGGCGGTCATCGGGTACCCGGGCGGGGGCAACGAGCAGGCGGTCAGCGCCGCGGTGCGGGGCACCCTGGAGGCGGTCGGCCGGGACATCTACTCCCAGCAGCTGGTCTCTCGCCAGATTCTGGTGCTGCAGGCCGCGGTGATCCCGGGCAACTCCGGCGGGCCCTTCGTCAACCTCAGCGGCCAGGTCCTCGGCGTCGTGTTTGCCAAGTCGCTGGTCACCGCCGACGAGGGCTACGCCCTCACCACCGCCGAGGTCCTTCCCGACATCCGGGCCAACCTGACCGACACGGCGACCGTCTCCACGCAGGCCTGCGTCGCCCCCTAGGGACCGGGCTGTACTTAGTCTGCCTAATTAGGTAGACTAACCATAAGATGTCCGCTGAACCCTCCCATTCCCGCGCGGAGGCGGAGGAGGTCGGGGCCGAGCTCGGCGAGCGGCTCCCGGCGGTCATGAGTCGCTTGGGTCGCGGATTGCGCCGTGCTTATGGTCCGCTGGGCCCGAGCCCGGGCCACTTTCCGGTCCTCTCCTTCCTCCTCAGCACCCCGCAGGTGACGGTCTCGGAGCTGGCCGGCCGCGAGCGGGTCCGCCTGCCCTCGATGACCGCAATCGTCGCCCAGATGGAGGCGGACGGGCTGGTGTCCAAGGAGGTCGACGAGGCGGACCGGCGCTGCGTGCGGGTCTCCCTCACTCCCCAGGGCGAGGCGATGGCGCGGACGGCGGTGGCCGCCCGGGCGGAATGGTTCGCCGCCCGCCTCTCCCACCTCAGCCGGGCCGAGGTGGCCGCAATCGCCAAGGCGGTGGCGGCGCTGGAGCACCTGGCCGGAGTCGAGCTGTGACCGGGACGTTCAGGGGCGTCACCCAGCGGACCTTCCAGGCGCTCTCCACCCGCAACTACCGCCTCTTCTTTGGGGGCCAGCTGATCTCGGTCACCGGGAGCTGGCTGCAGAGCACCGCCCAGGCCTGGCTGATCCTGGACCTCACCCACTCGGCCTTCATGCTCGGGCTCCTGGTGACGGCCCAGTTCCTGCCCAACCTCCTCTTCCAACCGCTGGGCGGGGTGATCGCCGACCGGTTCCCCAAGCGTCGGATGCTGGTCTTCACCCAGACCTCGTTCGCGTTGGTGGCCGCCATCCTCGGGGTGACGGTCGGGCTCCACCTGGTCCAGACCTGGGAGGTCTTCGTGGTGGTCCTGGCCTTCGGCTTGATCAACGTGGTCGACGGGCCGACCCGGCAGGCGTTCGTCCCCGAGATGGTGGGCGCCGACCAGCTGCCCAACGCCGTCGCCCTCAACTCCACGGTCTTCAACGGTGCCCGGGTGGTGGGGCCGGCGGTGGGCGGGATCCTCATCGCCACCGTCGGCACCGCGCTCTGCTTCGACCTCAACGCCATCTCCTACCTGGCGGTGATCGCTGCCCTGCTCTGGATGCAACCCCGGGAGCTCCACCTGCCCAAGCGGCCCCGCCCGGCCGCCGGTGGCACCTTCGCCCAGATCCGCGAGGGCGCCGCCTACGCCCGGCACACTCCCGAGGTGACGCTGGTGATCCTCCTGATGCTGGTGGTGGGCACCTTCTCCTACAACTTCTCGGTGTTCATCCCAGCTCTCGCGCGAAACGGCCTTCACGTGGGGGCGACCGGGTTCGGGTTCCTGTCCGGCGCCCTCGGGGCTGGCGCCCTGATCGGAGCGCTGGGGGTCGCTTACACCGGCCGGGCGGCGGTGCCCGCGCTCCTGGCGGGGTGCGCCATCTTCGGAGCCTTCCTCGCCGCCGCCGGCCAGGCTCCCGGGCTCGTCCCGGCGATGATCCTGCTGGCGATGGCAGGGGTCGGCATGATCATCTTCTCCGCGACCTCCAACAGCATCATCCAGATGCACACTCCCAGCCGGCTCCGGGGACGGGTCATGGCCCTGTACCTTTGGGTGTTCCTCGGGACGACCCCAATTGGCAGCCCCTTGACCGGGCTGGTGGAGCAGTCCCTGGGGAGCCACGCGGCGATGGGGATCGGCGGCCTGGTGGCGATGCTGACGGCGGGGCTGGGAGCCGTCTACTGGCTTCGCCACCGGCCGAGAGGGGACTACGCCTCGTCGGGAAGTCTGATGGACGCTCCCACGGCGTGATAGCCGCCGTCCACGTGGACGATCTCGCCGGTGGTGGCCGGGAAGTAGTCTGACAGCATGGCCGCCACGGCCCGACCCACCGGCTCCGGGTCGCGAGCATCCCACCCCAAGGGGGCCTGGCGCTCGAACACCTCGGGAAACTGGGAGAAGCCGGGAATGCCCTTGGCGGCGACCGTGAACGAGGGCCCCGCCGACACCGCGTTGACGCGGATCCGCCGGGGGCCCAGGTACTGGGCCAGGTACCGGACCACGGCCTCCAGGGCGGCCTTGGACACCCCCATCCAGTCGTATCCCGGCCAGGCCTGGGTGGCATCGAAGTCCAGGGTCACCACCGAGGCCCCCTTCGGGTTGAGGACGGGGAGCAGCGAGACCACCAGCTGGCGCAGGGAGTAGGCGCTCACCCGCAGCGCGGTGGCGGCCGACTCCCAGGGGGTGTCGAGGAAGGCCCCACCGAGGGCGTCGGGGGGGGCGAAGGCCACCCCGTGCACCAGCCCGTCGAGCACGACCTGGCGGGACCGCAGCTCCCCCAGGAGGGCCTCGAAGTCGGCGTCGGAGGACACGTCCAACTCCAGCACCGGCGGCACCGGGTTCAATCGGGCGGCGCTGCGCTCGGTCAGCCGCTTGGCCCGACCGAACGAGGTGAGGATCACCTCGGCGCCGTCCGCCTGGGCCTGCTTCGCCACGGCGAACGGCAGAGAGGCTGGGGTGAGGACCCCAGTGATCAGCAGACGCTTGCCGGAGAGGAGCACGGGGGGCAAGGTTACCGGCTTTGCCTCCCCCGCGGGCTGAGGTGGGCTCAGGAGTCGCTGAGGAAGGTGGGCTACAATCCACCCACATGGCCGCCGGGACCAGGCCACGGCGCCGCCGCGCCGGGCTTTCGACCCACCACTCCTCCTTCGCTTGGGGCCGGCACCCAGCTCTGCTGGCGTTCCTCGTCCTGGTGGGCTTTGCCGTGTCCGGGGTCAGCGGGGCCGTCGCCTACTTCCTCCCCGCGGTGACCACGGCGCTCCACGTCACCGGCCAGAAGACCACCGGCAACGGCGGCAAGGCCACCCATCCCGGCGCCCAGGGGACCGGCACCCCGCCGCCGCCCGGCCAGCCGTTCACCGTGCTGCTCCTGGGTTCGGACAACGACACCAAGTTCTCTCCCAACCACGTCCTGACCCAGACGATGATCCTGGTCCGGGTCGACCCCGCCACCCACCACGCGGTGATGCTCTCGATCCCGAGAGACCTGTGGGTCCCCCTCTCCACCGGGGGAAGCGCCAAGATCGACGCGGCCTATTCGTACGGCGGCGCGGCGGCGGCGATCCAGACCGTGGAGAACAACTTCAACGTCACCGTCAACTACTGGGCCTGGATCGGGCTGGGAGGGCTGGTGGGGCTGGTCGACCAGCTGGGCGGGGTGGACCTCATCTCCCAGATGCCGATCCTCGACGTCCAGTACCCCTACGACCTCACCGGGGGCAACCCGTATGCCAATCAGCGGATCGCGATCCTGCCCGGGCCGCAGCGTCTCAACGGGGTCAACGCCCTCACCTACGTCCGCTCCCGCCACGGCGACATCCTTGAGGACATCGCCCGCGGCCAGAAGCAGCAGGAGCTCCTGGTGGACATCAAGGACTCCGCCAAGCAGATGAACCTGGCCGACATCCCGCGGATCGCCAGCGCGCTGGGCGGTGAGGTGCGCACCAGTCTCAGCCTCAGCCAGATCAGCTCGGTCGCCGCCCTGGCCAGGGACTTCAGCAACGGCGATGTGACCCAGATCGTCATGCTTGGCAACGACTACACCGGGGGGACCATCGGGGGCCAGTCGGTGCTGATCCCCACCTGGCCCGCGATCAACTCCCTGATCGCCCAGAACTTCCCCGCCGGATGAGTCCCCGCCAGCTCCTCGCCAGCCTCGCCACCGTGGGGCTGATGGCGCTCTTCGGGTACGGGGTGTGGGCCGTCCTCGGCACCCTGCAGAGCAAGGCCAACCATGTGGTGGACCCGGTGCAGGCGCAGGCGCTGCTGGCCCTCCCCGGCACCCTCTACGTCGCTCAGGACGGGTCCCTCTACAGCCTGCAGGGGCTGCATTTCAGCAAGCTCAACACCCCACCCGGGGACTGGGTCCAGGTCGCCCCCGCCCCCGGCGGCGACCTTCTGGCCGTCAGCAAGGGGAACGGCTACAGCGATGTCTACCTCCTCGGTCCCACCGGCCAGGTGATCCGCACCCTCCTCCAGGAGAGCTCTCCCAGCTATTTCGCCAACCACTTCGCCTACTACCCGCGGGTGAGCGCCAACGGCCAGACCCTCTTCTACGCCTGGAACTGGATCGATCCCTACGCCAACTACAACGTGGACTTCGAGGTCCTCTCGGTGCCCTTCGCCAACCCGGGCGCTCGGGCCACGGTCTGGAGCCTCTCCAACCTCTACTACCAAGGGGGCGACGTCGAGCCGCTGCCGCTGGCCAACGGCGGTCTGATCTACGCCAAGTACTTCAACTCCACCTCGGGCAACGGCGCCGAGTACTCGGAACTGGCGTACGTGACGAGCCCCGGCGCTGAGCCCCAATACCTCACCACCCCGGCGCAGAACTGCAGTGAGCCCTCGCTCAACCCCCAGGGAACCGAGATGGCCATGATCTGCACCAACAATCAGCTCCAGACCAGCACGCTGGAGGTGGCCAGCTGGAACGGCAGCACGCTGGGGCCGCTCACCGAGCTCTCACCCGGGCCGATGGCGGCCATGCCCACCTGGTCCCCGAACGGCCAGAGCCTGGTGTTCATGAACGTGCCCCAGCGCAGCCTGCCCTTCCAGCTCTACTGGATCCCCAAGGCGGCCAGCAGCAAGCCGGGGGCCGCCCAGCAGGTGACGCAGAGCCTCGCCCTCACCGCCACCTCGGCGCCGGTCTGGTACCCGTAGGGTCGGCGACAGCTCTGGGGCCGGCCCCCGCTCTGGATGCTCCGCCCCAGAGCTGGCCCTTCTGCTGCCCGCCCCTGGGGCTTGGCTCCGGCGCTGCCAACCACCGGGGCCCAGTCATCCCCGCCTCGCCCTGAGCGCCTGGAACCGGTGGCCCGCCTGGAGCTCCGGGGACACCAGCCCGGCGCCCCGGGGCACTCACCCCGAGGGAGGCCTGGGAGGGGACCAGGGGCGGCCCAACTCCTCCACCAGCAGTGCCACCAACGCCGTCCACCCGGTCTGGTGGGACGCTCCCAGGCCGCTTCCGTCGTCGCCGTGAAAGTACTCATGGAAGAGCAGGAGGTCACGCCACCTCGGGTCGGTCTGGAACTTGTGGTTGTCACCGAAGACCGGGCGGCGCCCGTCGGGGCCGCGCCGGAAGATGGCGACCGTTCTCTCCGCCAGCCGGTCGGCCACCTGCGTCAGGGTCAGGGCGTCACCCCCCGGAGCCGGGAACTCGTGGGTGAAGCTGTCACCCAGTCCCACCCCGAGCAGCCGAAGGGCCTGGATCAGTAGGTAGCCGGTGGGCAGCCACACCGGCCCCCGCCAGTTGGAGTTGCCGCCCATGATCCGCTCATCTGCGGCGCCGGGCTCGTAGCGGACCGGGGGCATGCCGGGCACCAGCTGGGACTGGAACGGGTCCTCCAGATGGGCCCGGGAGACCGAGCGCAGCCCGTAGTCGGAGAGGAACTCCTGGGGGTCCAGCAGCCGGTCCAGCAGCTGATGGAGGCGGTCCGGAGCCAGAAGGGAGAGCACCGCGTATGGATCGGACCCGGCCCCCTGGACGTGGAAGGAGCGCGCCTGCTCGGCTGCCTGCAGGTGCTCGGCCAGGCGGGGAAGCCGCTCCAGCGTGTGCTGGTGCACCAGCTCGGTCGCCGCCAGCGGCAGCAGGCCCACCAGGCTACGAACCCGCAGGACCTCGCTGCGCCCGTCGGCCAGCCGCAGGCGGTCGTAGTAGAAGCCCTCCTTCGCGTCCCAGAGCCCGAGCTGACCCGCCTCCCCGTTCAACGCCGCGGCGATGTGGGCGAAGTGGGTGAAGAAGCGCACCGCCATGTCCTCGTACTGGGGCTCCTCGATCGCCAGCTCGGCGGCGATCCGGAACATCTTCACCGCGAACATCCCGACCCAGGCGGTGGCGTCGACCTCCCAGATCTCCGCCCCCAGGGGTAGGTGGCTCCGGTCCACCGCCGAGATGTTGTCCAGCCCGAGGAACCCCCCGGAGAAGATGTCATGGGCGGTCACATCGCGCCGGTTCACCCACCAGCCGTAGTTGAATAGCAGAGCGAGGAAGGCGCGCTCCAGGAAGGCCCGGTCGGGGCGACCGGTGCGGTTCCGCTCCCGGACGTACAGCTGCCACACCGCGGCGGCGTGGACCGGCGGGTTCGAGTCCCCAAAGCTCCACTCGTAGGCGGGCAGCTGCCCATCCTCACGTAGGTACCGCGGCTCAAGCAGGAGCATCACCTGCTCCTTGGCCAGCCCGGGGTCGAAAGGCTGCAGCGCCAGGGCGTGGAAGGCCAGGTCCCAAGAGGCGAACCAGGGGTACTCCCAGCTGTCCGGCATCACGATGACGTCGGCGGCGTGCAGGCCGCGCCACCCGGCGTTGCGCCCGGACTGGCGCTGCGCGGGCGGCGGCGGGGAGGCGGGGTCGCCGTCCAACCAGCGATCCACGTCGTACTCGTAGTACTGCTGGCTCCAGATCAGGCCCGCCATCCCCTGCCGGAGGATCAACCTCTCGTCGGGGTCGCTGGCGGCCGGAGCCAGCCGCTGGTGATAGGAGTCGGCCGCGGCCCGACCGGCGTCGCAGACCCGGTCGGCGTCCGCCGGCTCGGGGCCGTCGTGGTCGGACCAGACCCAGCGCACCACCTTGGACTCCCCTGGGTCAAGTGAGAGCCGGTACCGGGCGGCCGCCTTGGTCCCGGTCTGGGCCGGGTTGCAGAGGGTGAGGTCACCACTCACGACCGCGTCGCCGATCGCCCCCTTCGGGTATCGGCTGCGAGGAGCGATGCCGTACAGCCGGGCGGTGTCGGTCTCGTTGTCGCAGAAGAGCCAGGTCGCGCCGGGATCGGCCGCCAACCGGTAGCCCGGAAGGTCAGGATGGGCCAGCCAGAGCCGGCCCTCCCGCAACGCCAGCCCCGGCGGCGCGGTGCCATTCCAGGCCCAGGTGTTGCGGAGCCAGGCCTGAGCCAGGAGGTGGAGCTCGGCGGGCTCTGAGCTCCGGTTGGTCACCGTGATCCGGCAGGCGATGAAGGTCGGCGCCGCCTTGGCGTACTCCACCTGGACATCGAAGTAGCGGTCGTCCTGGAAGTAACCGAGATCCAAGAGCTTGAGCTCGGGTCCGGACACCGCGTTGCGCTCGCGCAGCTCTCGGTATGGGAAGGCGGCCATGGGATAGCGGTAGACCGCCCGCAGGTACCGTGAGTCCGGAAGTGCGTCCAGGTAGTGCCAGTACTCCTTGACGTCCTCCCCGTGATTGCCCTCGGCGTTGGTGAGTCCGAAGAACCGCTCCTTCAGGATCTCGTCCTGCCCGTTCCAGAGCCCGAGGCCGAGGCCGATCAGCTGGCGCTGGTCGCTGACACCGAGGAGGCCGTCCTCGCCCCAGCGGTAGGCGCGCAGGCGGGCGTGGTCGAAGGGGAAGTAACCCCAGGCGTCTCCGGAGGCGCTGTAGTCCTCCCGGACCGTCCCCCACTGCCGCAGCGCCAGGTAGGGGCCCCAGAGCCGCCACGACTCCGATCCCTCCCCCGGCTGGTCGAGAGCGGAGCTTGAAGGCACCTGGCGATTCTCGCAGGCGCCGGGTCGGTGCGCCCGACGGTCAGGGGGCCGCTACCGCGGTGTCGCGGCGCGCCTTGCGGCCCGGGCTGTGGTCGAGGGCGAGGGCGAGGGCCGGGCACGCCGTCCTGGTGCCGCGAGCTCGGCGGCGCAGGACGCGGGGGATCGGGTCCGGCGAGATGATCGGGTAGCCCCAGTCGTCGAGTCCGATCAGCTCGGGGAGCAGCTCGGCGCAGATCCGGTGGCCCACACAGAGCGTGGGATCGACGTGAAGATACTGCTCGCTCAAGCCGGGCGAAGCTCCCACGGCGGCAGTGGGAGGTTGGAGAGCCGAGTGCCGCTGCAGCCGCCCCGCTCATGGAGCTCGATCTCGTCTCCAAAGGCGGCCAGTGTCGAGCGCACCAGGTTGACCGCGCCGTCAGGGTGGCGGCAGGCCCCCCGGCCCTCGATCTGGTCACTCCAGCGCCGCAATTGGGCTCCCGCCTCCGAAGCCTGCCCCCGGTGGCCGGCCAGCCGGCCCATCGCCTCCGCCAGGGCGGGCAGCCCGTGCGCGCAGGGACCACACTGGCGGGCCCCCTGCTGGGCCAGCCAGTCCACGACCCGATGGGACTCGCGCAGCCCGCAGCTGCCCGGTGGGAGCAGGTGCATGACCCCCGCCCCCGGCGACGCCGCCAACGGCGCGAGCCCCGCCCGGGAGAGGCGGGCACCGGGGATCTGCGGCGCCCGCAGCCACGACCCAAAGTAGCCTCCCACCAGCAGCGCCACCGCCTTGGGGTCGGGACCGGCCGCGCCGAGGAGCTTGGTGAGTTCCAGCCCGATGGCGACCTCATACACGCCGGGGCGCTCGACAGCGCCGCTGAGGGTGATCAGCATGGTCCCGGGCTCGGCCTCGGTGCCCACCGCCGCAAACCATTCCGGCCCGAGGCGGGCGATCAGCCCCAGGTGGGCCAGGGTCTCGACGTTCTGAACCACGGTGGGCAGGCCCCGCCACCCGCGGTCGACCACCCGAGGCGGCTGGAAGCGCGGCAGCGCCGGCCCTCCTTCGATCCAGCGGATGACCGCCGTCTCCTCACCGCCCACGAAGTTCCGGGGCCCCTCGATGAGCTGCACCGGCACGTGCCGATCGGCGCGCTCGGCGAGCGCTTCCGTGACGCTGTCCCAGGCGGCCGGGGACGGGGCCACGAGGAAAGCCCCGCGAGCTCCCAGGGCGCGGGCGGCCACCTCCAGCCCATCCAGCACCAGGTGCGGCCGCAGTCGGAGCAGGACCTCGTCCTTGGCGGCGGCCGGCTCGGTCTCGCTGCCGTTGCCGACGACCACCGCGCCGGAGCCGTGGCGGCGAGCCGCCAGCAGCTTGTCGCCGGCGGGGAAGCCTCCCCCGCCTCGGCCTCGCAGCCCGGAGCGACGGACCGCCTCGATTAGCCGGTCCGGGGGCACCCGTCTCAGGCGGTCGGAGATCGGGCCATCAAGCCGCGCGCAGTGCTCGTCCCAGCTCTCTCCGGAGCCCAGCTTGGGGCCGGCCAGAAGGCGCTGCGGCCCGAGTCCGGAGCGCGGCCGCGCGAAGGCCCTGGTCAAATCACGGGTGGCGATGCTCAATTGCCCCCGCCCCCGTCATCGCCACCGGAGAAGGTCGGCGGCGCGGTCCCGAAGTACAGCTGCCCGGCCACCGTGGACGAGGGAACCGGTCCCGACAGGACCAGCTCAGCGGCCACGCCGGGTACGCCGGCAGCCTGCAGGCTGAACTCCAGGCCGGCGCCACGCATCCCCACCAGGGTCCCGGAGTAGGCGAGGGCGCGATTGCCCGGCTTGTAGGTGGCGGCTCCGGACGACACCGCGAGGCCACCCGCCGAAAGGGGCTGGGTCTGCAGCACCACCTGCAGGGAGCCGCCGGCGCCGCCCTGCACCCGCCCGGTGATGGTCAGGGTCTGTCCCCCGCCCCCGGAGATGGCGCTGCCGCTGAAGGAGGCGGTGAACGCAGTCTCAGCCGGACCCGCACCCCCGCTCGGGGCTCCGCTCGGAGCCCCGGTTCCCGTGCCGCCGGAGGCCAGAACAGCGGTCGGGGTGCCGGCCTTCTTGGCCCAGCCCGCCTGCAGTGGGCCCGACGACGACCACGCGAGGGCGGCGAGCGGCGCGGCAGCCGCGGCCACCATGAGCAGGCCGCGGGCCACCGGCGCGGGATGCGCGGCGCGGGCCAGGCGGAAGATCACCGTCGCCGCCAGAAGCCCAACGCAGGCCATCTCGTAGACGAAGATCGCCCCCAGCCGGGTGTCGGTGCCGGTGCCCACCGAGTGCAGGAGCGCCACCGGCCACGAGAGGTAGGCCAGCCAGTGCACCGCCCGCCAAAGGCGGGGGCGAAGGTGGGCCCGCAGGAGGCTGGTGACGATCACCGCAGCGAGAAGGTCAAGGCTCAGGGTCCCGAGGCCGAGCCACAGCGGCCGGTACGGACTCACAAAGGGCACGAGGACCGCCCACCAGCCCACCGGGACGAAGGGGTCAAGCTCGATCGTCACCACATGGATGACCAGCAGGACCACAGCCGTGAGGGCGAGGTTGCGGTGCAATCCCTGCACCACGAACCGGGGCCACCCGCGGGGATGCCAGCCCCCCTGAATGGCGATGCCGAGAGCCAGGTTGAGGGTGAGGAGGCCGAGTAGGACAAGGCCGCTGGCGCGCGCCAGATACCAGAGGGTCATCGGGTCGACGGCGCCGACGGTCGGCATCAGGCAGCCGCCCCGGGCACGACCCTGAGAGGGAGCTCCTCTCCCGCTGGGGTCCAGCCTCCGAGGTGGACCGCCCGGCCGTCGGTGGTCACCAGCCGGGCGGCGGCGCCCGACCCCTCAAGGAGCGCCCTGCCGGCCTCTCCGCCGGCCAGGGCCGCGGTGGCGAGCGCGTTGGCCTCAAGGCAGCTTGCAGCCGCGACACTCACGGTGCGCCACGGGCCATCCGCCGGCAGTCCACGACGCGGGTCGATGAGGTGGTGCATCGGCTCGCCACCGCGCCGCCATTGGCGCACGGCCCGCGACGATGTCGCCAGCGCCCGCGCGGTGAGGACCACGGTCTGACCCTCATCTCCCATCCGCCCCTGGTGGTCATCGCCGACTCGCACCACCCACCCTCCGGGCGGAACCGCACCGGCGGTCGCGATGTCGCCCCCGAGGCTGACCAGGACCGCTCCACCGGTGAGGGCGAGAAGCTCTGCGGCGGCCAGGTCCGCCACCTGGGCCTTGCTGGTCGAGCCCAGGTCCAGGACCACTCCGGGCGGCCGGCGCAGGTGGGTGCCGGAGAGCTCCACCTGCCACCACCCAGGCGCGGGAGATTTGGCCGGTGCCGGCCCCGACTGGTCCCGCTCCAGCCCGGCGAAGTCGCCTGTGTAGCCGGCATTCACCACCGCCCGCCCCACCGTGGGATCGAGCAGCCCGTGGGTGCGCCTGGCCCACTCGAGGGCCGGCTCCAGAAGAGCTGCGAACCCGGGGCTGACCTCGAGTTCGGGGCTGGACGAGGCGTTCACCCGGGCCAGCTCCGAGTCCTGCCGGAAGCGGCTGGCCTCCAGGTCAAGATCGTCGAGCAGGCGGTCCATCGCCCGGAGCGCCGCGGGCCCAACGGGTCTCCCGTGCAGCACCACCTGGGCTGTGGTTCCCAGCGCCGGACGGGAGGCGACCTCGAACCCGCCGGGCAGGGTCGCCATCCGCCATTCCGACTCCACCTCAGGAGCCGCCGGAGGTCACCACCGGGGCCGGCGTGGCGGGAGCCGGCGCGGTCCCCTGGGACGCTCCCGACGACGGGGCGGAGGTCGACCCGGAGGCGGTGGTCGGAGCGCTGGAGGCAGCAGCGGAGCTGGAGGAGGTCGACCGGCCGGGCAGAGCGTGGGCTACCGCAGCCGCCACGGCCGCGGTGGCCACCATCGCTCCGAGGCTGACCCAGACCGTGAGCCTCCTAAGGAGCGACTCGCCCTCGGTGCGGTGGCGGCTGGTGAAGTCGGAACTGTCCCTCACCCCGCCATGTTGCCACAGGAAACTGGAATCGTCCCTAAATCCTCCTGGGAGCTTCCTTGGAGATGTTTACGCAAACCTGTTGCGCAAACGGCTTGCTTTATGTATCATGGGGGCATGGGCAGAAAGCCGAAGATCGCCGGAGCGCTCCGCGAGTTGATGGTCGCCCGGGGCCACCACGCCTGGACCCTGGAGGAGTTGCGCCAGGCGCTTGCCGTCAGAGGGTTGCAGGCCAACTTCTCGAGTGTCTTCCGGGCGACCGCCAAGCTGGAGACCGACGGGGTGGTGCGCCGGGTGGAGCTCGACGACGGACGCACCCACGTGGAGATGCGCGACGAGCACCACGATCACCTGCGCTGCCGGATCTGCGGTGAGGTGACTCCGGTGCCCTGCGGGTCGCTCAGCGCCGCTCTGGCAGGCCTGGAGAGCACCACCGGCTTTCTGATCACAGATCACCGCCTGGTGCTGAGCGGCACCTGTCCTTCGTGCCAGGAGCGCGCCGCGCTGCCGGCCAAACCGGCCTCGCCGGCGGCGGTGCCCTCGTGATCGGCGCTGTCATCAACCTCTGGGACCCGGTCCACGTCACCGGGCTGGCGATCTTCGTCACCGCGTTGCTGCTGGGGATGGTGCACGGGATCACCCCGGACGAGCACACCTGGCCCATCACCTTCAGCTACGCCATCGGCAGCTACTCGACCAAGAAGGGGCTGCGAGCCGGCCTCACCTTCTCGCTGGCCTTCACCATCCAGAGGGCGATCGCGAGTGAACTTGCCTACTTCGGGTTCACCAAGGTGCTGACGCTGGGCAGCGCCGACTACGCCATCTACGTGGTGGTGGGCATCCTGATGGCCTGGGCCGGCTTCATGATCGTGCGCCGGGGCCGTCTTCCATTCCATTTCCACCTCCATATCCCCTGGCTCCAGAAGGACGCCGAGCTGGTCCACTCGGGGCAGGACTTTCCCACCCCCAACTGGGTCCAGGACCCCCGGCCCTGGATGCCGGCAGTCCACGGCTTCGTCGCCGGCTGGGGCTTCGGGGCATTCGCCATCATCATCTACACGGTCCTGGCCCCGGCGATGCCCTCGCCGCTGCTGGCCTGGGTCCCGGGCGCACTCTTCGGAGTCGGCACCACCATCGTTCAGGTGCTGGCGGGGGGTGCCTTCGGCCGGTACGCCTCCCGGCGCGGGCTGCCTCCCGAGGCGGTCCGCCACGTGGCGCTGACCGTCGCGGGGCGCACCCTGACCTGGGGTGGTCTCGCCTTCGTGGTCGGCGGACTCTTCGGGCTGGCCTTCCCCCAGATCGCCAATCTCAGCTTCGCCACCGGCATCCAGGTCCACAACCTGGACCAGATCGGCCTGCCCCTCTTCCTCGTAGTGTTCGCGGTGATGGGCATAGGGCTCACCTCCCTCATCCGTGAGACGCGCGCCTGGAGCCGGGCCGTCGGCACCAAGGGCGCCGCCGCGGCTGACATCGGCCAGGGCGTCCAAAGCAGCCCCGCCGGAGGATCAGCGGGCGGCGCTGGGGTCTGAGGGCGCCTCGGCGGCGGCCAGCTCTGGCTCCTCATCCAGCACCGCCAAGGGGTTTCGCTCCCGCCCCTTCACCGGGATCTCGACGATGAAGGTCGCCCCCCCGCCGGGGGTCGGCCGCAGGGAGACCCGGCCCTGGTGGGCCGCCACGATGGCGCTCACGATCGACAGGCCAAGGCCGGCGCCGCCCGTGGCCCGCCCGCGGGCCCGGTCGACGCGGTAGAAGCGCTCGAAGACCCGGGCCGCGACCTCGTCCGGGATCCCCGGACCATGGTCCACCACCTCGACGACCCCCGCGTCCCCCTCGAGCCGAGTGATGATCTCGAGCCCGGTCCCCTGTGGGGTGTGGACCACGGCGTTGCGCACCAGGTTGCCGATCACCTGCCGAAGGCGTGCCTCGTCCCCGTCGACCAGCACCGGATCGGGCGCCGCTACTGAGATCGCGTGGCGGCGGTCGGCCGCGGATTGGTCAGCGGCGGCGTCGACCGCCAGCTGGGAGAGGTCCACGGAGTGAAG
The DNA here is from genome assembly GCA_027306885.1 of Candidatus Dormiibacterota bacterium. Classification (GTDB taxonomy): domain Bacteria; phylum Chloroflexota; class Dormibacteria; order Aeolococcales; family Bog-877; genus JAJYXT01. The sequence continues at coordinate 47,628 of DAHUYV010000135.1, read as the reverse complement.
CTCAAGGGGGCGGCCCTGGTCCAGCCGGGCCAGCAGCAGCAGGTCCTCGACCAGGACCCCCATGCGGATGGCCTCGCTCTCGATCCGGCTCATGGCCTTCTCCAGGTCCTCCGGGTTGGAGCGCGCCCCCCGGCGAAAGAGCTCCGCGTAGCCCCGGATCGAGCTGAGCGGGGTGCGCAGCTCGTGGGACGCGTCGGCGGCGAACCGTCTCAGCCTGGCCTCGGATGCGCTGCGCTCGGCGAATGCCTGCTCGATCTGGGCGAGCATCTCGTTGAGGCTGATCGCCAGCTGGCCGACCTCGGTGCGCTCGTCCACCCCCTTCACCCGTTGGCTGAGGTCTCCAGCGGCGATCTTCTGGGCGGTGTCCCGGATCCGGCGGAGGGGACGCAGTCCGAGGTCAACCAGCCACCACGCCCCCAGTCCCAGCGCCACCAGCACCACGCCCCCCACCAGCATCTCCAGCAACCTCAGCTGCTGGAGGGTGCTCTCCACCGACGACAGTGGCATCGCCACCACGAAGGGCTGTACGCCGCCGGGCACGGACACCAGGACCACCAGGCCGCGAAAGTCCCCTCCCCCATGGTTGGCGGTGGCGGTGAAGAAGACGGGGGTGCCGGTCGCGGTGCCGGAGGTGACAGAGTCGGGGAGGACCGGCTGGGGGGTCGATTGGCTTACCCCCCAGACCACCGGCTCACGCGCGCCCCCGGGGCCAAGGAAGGCAGCGTAGCTGCCGTTGGGCAGGGCGGTGCTGGTGGGGCAGTTGCTGTTGATCAGCTCATCGAGGACACAGGTCCGCGCCGCGTCCACCGACTGCAGCAGGTCCTCATCGAGTCGAGTCCACAGCGAGGACTGCAGGGCGACGTAGGTGACCGTGTCGGTGGCCACCAGCCCCGCCACCACCAGAGCGAGGAGGGCCAGGACCAGCCGCAACCGCAGAGACACGATCAGCCCCGAGGCAGCCGCAGCACGTAACCCATTCCCCGCACCGTGTGGATCAGGGGCGGGTCGACGGCGTCCACCTTCTTGCGCAGATAGCTGATGTAGGTCTCCAGGATGCCGGCGTCGCCACCAAAGTCGTAGCTCCAGACGTGGTCCAGGATCTGCGCGCGGGTCAGGACCCGCCGGGCATTGATCAGCAGGTAGCGCAGGAGGCGGTACTCGGTGGCCGTGAGCTCGATCACCTGCTCCGCGCGGCGGACCTCCCGCAGGTCCTCGTCCATCTCCAGGTCAGCGAACGTCAGAACATTGTGGCTCTCCTGGCGATGGCCGCTGCGACGCAGGATGACCCGCACCCGGGCGATCAGCTCGTCCAGGCTGAAGGGCTTGGTGACGTAGTCGTCCCCTCCCACCGTGAGGCCCCGGACCTTGTCCTCGGTCGCGTCGCGGGCGGTGAGGAAGAGGATCGGCACGGTGAGCCCGGAGGCCGCCATCGTCCGGGCGACCTCGAAGCCGTCCTGGTCCGGGAGCATCACATCTAGGATCACCAGATGGGGTTGGAACTGCTTGACCTTCTCGAGCGCCTCCCGTCCGCTCCGAGCGGTCTCGGTCTCGAAGTCGGCATACCGCAGGGCGGTTGACACCAACTCCACCAGGTTCAGCTCGTCGTCAACCACCAGCACCTTCGTGCGCGGCTCCATGGCCGGAGTCTGCACCCCCAAACTGGGAGTTTCCTGAGCTTCGACTGAGCCTCCACGGCCGCCGAGCTCCAAGCAAACTCTAAGGTCGGACACAGTGGGCCCCCAGTCGCGGCTGTCAGAGTCTCAGTTGTCGGCCGGGAGGCCCCCGGCACCGGCGATTCGACCGCCGGAACGACGGCCCTATTCCTCCCTCCCCGCAGCGGCCCGGCAATCGCCGGGTCGCTGTATTTATGGGGGGCGCATCGCGGGCGAGTCACGCCCCCCGGCCGCCCTCAGGCGAACAGGGCGTCCACGGAGAGGTACCGCTCGCCGCTGTCGTAGGTGAAGGTGAGGACTCGCGCCCCATCCGGCAGCTTGGGCTCGAGTGACGCCACCGCTGCAAGGGAGGCACCCGAGGACACCCCCACCAGAACCCCCTCCTCCCGAGCCGAGCGCCGCGCGTATGCGAAGGCGTCGTCAGGGGCCACCTGAATGATCCCGTCGAGCAGGTCGGTGCGCATCACCCCCGGGACAAACCCCGCGCCGATGCCCTGGATCGGGTGCGGCCCCGGGCTCCCCCCGGAGAGCACCGGTGACAGCGTGGGCTCGACGGCGTACACCTTGAGGTTGGGCCACATCTCCTTGAGCACCTCGGCGCAGCCCGTGATGTGCCCGCCGGTGCCCACGCCCGTGACCAGGTAGTCGAGTCCATCGGGGAAGTCTGCGGCCACCTCCGCCGCGGTCGTGCGGCGGTGCACCTCGACGTTGGCGGGATTGTCGAACTGCATCGGCATCCAGGCGCCCTCGGTCTCGGCCGCCAGCTCCGCAGCACGGGCGATGGCCCCTCGCATCCCCAGCTCCCTTGGGGTCAGCTCGATCTCCGCGCCGTACGCGGCCATCAGCTTGCGCCGCTCGATGGAGAACGACTCCGGCATCACCAGGATGAGGCGGTATCCCCGCACCGCGGCCACCATTGCGAGGCCGATGCCGGTGTTGCCCGAGGTGGGCTCGACGATCACCGAGGTCGGCTGCAGGACCCCTCGTCGCTCGGCGTCCTCGACCATTGCGAGGGCGATCCGGTCCTTGATGCTGCCCCCGGGGTTGACGCGCTCCTGCTTGAACCAGACCTCCAGGCGGGGGTCGAACAGGTGGTTGATTCGGACCACGGGGGTCCCGCCAATGGTCTCAAGGATGCTCTCGGCTCTCACGTTGCCTCCCCGGGTGCGAACCCGCCCGACTATCTCAGATCACGAAGTCCGGAGGCTCGATGGCATCGACCACACTCCTGACCCGCACCTGACTGGCATGGTAGACGAGCGAGTAGGGGGCGACGCTGCTGGTGAGCCACACGTTCCCGCCCACCACGCTGTCGTGCCCCACCACGGTGTCACCCCCCAGCACCGTGGCGTTGGCGTAGATCACCACCCGGTCCTCGAGCGTCGGGTGGCGCTTGGTTCCAGCCGCCGCCTTGGCGACGCTGAGCGCCCCCAAGGTCACTCCCTGGTAGATCTTCACGTCGGCGCCGATGACCGCCGTCTCTCCGATCACGATGCCGGTGCCGTGGTCGATGCAGAAGGCGCGGCCGATGGAGGCCCCGGGATGGATGTCGATCCCGGTCCGGGTATGCGCCACCTCGGAGAACAACCGCGGCAGAACCGGCAGTCCTCGATGGTGGAGCTGGTGGGCAATCCGGTAGGTCGCGATGGCTAGGAAGCCGGGATAGGCGGCGACGACCTCGTCCAGGCTCTCGGCGGCCGGGTCGCCCGCGACGATCGCCTCCGCGTCCATCTCAATCTGGTGGTACAGGTCGGGCAGAGCCCGCATCAAATCGTGGGAGATCTCCTCCGCCTGGTCGGGGGGCGCCAGTGGGTGAACCAGGCGGCAGAGGTCGCGCCGGGCCAGCTCGAAGCGCTCTGCGATCGCTTCGGCCTCGGTGACCACCTCCTCGGACAGCTGCGGGAAGAGCAGCCCCAGCAGGCTGTCCACCAGGACCTCGACCTCGCGCTTCAAGGGCAGCGGCCGAGGTCGGGACCCGTGTGCGGCGGCGAGCGCCTCGGCGAACTCCCGGGTATCGGTCACGGGGACCAGTGTCTCAGGCTGAGGCGCCGGTCATCGGCGCTCGGTCCGGCGGGGCGGCCCCAGGTCTCCGCGCTGACCAGTGTGCCCCGGCCGCTCGCCGGGGGCCGGATCGTGCCTGGCTCAGCCATCCTCGCCCCGCAACTGGTTGGAACCTTCTCAGAGTGCCGCTGAATCCTCTTCCGTAGGCTCCACATCCCAGCGATCGCAGGCGGCCACGAGCTGTTTCGGAGGGCGGGTGATGGGGTCATCCGACTGCTCGGCGGCCTCCAGCTCGAAGTCGGGCCGGCTGAGCTTCCCGGGGCGTTTCCCGGCCGGTGATTCCCGCTCTCCGACGGCGATCGGTGCCGACGGCCGCGGCCAGAGCGGCCATCTCCCGGGCGTGGTCGGCGTCGGCATCCAGAGTGGCGCGGGGTGTCGAGGGCCCATCCAAATGTGCCGGTGAGGCACCTGATAGGCTTGATCTCGTGGTCAGTGCGGGTCCAGCGAAGGGCGGGATCGGCAGGCAAGCGTGCGCGGTTGGTGGACACGCCTTCCCGCGGGGCCGCATCTGATCTCAGACTGATCTCAGGGGCCGTGGCGCAGCGGCAGCGCGCTTCCTTGGCATGGAAGAGGTCGCGGGTTCAATTCCCGCCGGCTCCACCACAGATTTTCGAGCGCCAGAGGCGGTGCCGGTGTCCAACCGCTGCCTGTGGCCGTCGGCCCTGCCCACTTCGGCCAGGGGCACCGGCGCGCGACCCCTCCAGCTTCGTGTCGACTGCCAAGGAGTCGCGGCGCCGCCGCTGGCGGTCCTGAGCTCAGCTCCGGCTGCCCTCACCGGTGGGAGTTGGCAGCCGCGGCGCCATCTCGGGAACGTCGATCACGCGCAGCCAGCTGCCATCGGGCTGGCGGCGCACCACCTGCACCCGGACACCGATCCCGTCCGCTCTCACGGTTCCGGTGAGGGCGATCGATCCGCAGACCACCGTGGGCATGGCGGGCTCGAGCGTTATCGGCACTCCCCCCTCGATGACGGCCCCCCAGATCGCGCGAATGGCCTCCCGGCCCTCGGTCAGGCGCCCCGGCGGGAAGGCCATGATCGCTCCGGGCTCGTACAGCCCCGCCAGGGCGTCCGCATCGCCCGCCGCAGCGAGCTCGACGAACAGGGACCGCAGGTCGTCTGGTCGATCGGCGCGGTTGATCGGGTCATTCATCGGGCGTCCTCCTTTGAGTCGTGGGGACCGCAACTTCTAACGCGGTCGGTCCGGACCGCGGGGCTACCCGGGTCGGTACTCGCCAGGGAGCATGCGAGTGGTCACCGCCACCCGATTCCAGGCGTTGATGACCACGATCGCCCAGATCAATTGGGCCAGCTCGTCCTCGGGGAAGTGGTCTTTGGCCAACTGGTACGTCTCCGCGGGGACGTGAGACTGGGGGAGCCCGGTCATCGCGTCGGTGAGCAGGAGCGCCGCCCTCTCCCGCTCCGTGAAGAAGGGGGCCTCATGCCAGGCAGCTACGGCGTGAAGGCGCTGCTCGGTCTCGCCGCGGGCGGCGGCATCCAGGGTGTGCATGTCGACGCAATACGCGCACCCGTTCAAGATCGACGCCCGGAGGCACACCAAGTCGCGCAGCGATGAGTCCAGCTCCACCGCGCCGTCCAGGGCGACCATGGCCCGGTACAGGGCGGGAGCGCGATCAGCCAGCCCCAGGCGGGGCTCCTCGAATCCCGTCGCGGAGGCCTCGGTCTTCACCTGCATGTCGGCTTCCTCCTCACTTGCATCGACTTGACAGAACACCAGGCTAGCTTCAGGATGGCCCAATGCCAAGGACCAATCGTGTGGCCAAATCCTGGGCCAATTCCCCGGCTTCCGGCCTCGACCTGTACCTGGAACTGACCCGGGCTGGCCCCGCAGGAGGGGGACTCCGAACTCGAATCGAGGAGGCGCTTCGGGAGGCGATTCGCTCCGGCCGGCTGGGGCTGGGGGACCGCCTTCCCGCATCCCGCGCGCTGGCTCGCGATCTCGGGGTGTCCCGGGGCACCGTCCTGCAGGCCTACGATCAACTGATCGCCGAGGGCTGGCTTGAGGGGCGGCCGGGGTCCGCGACGCTGGTGTGCTTTGACTCCGCCGGCCACCCCCCCCGTCACCCGATGCGCGAGCCCCCGCCGTTGCGCTGGCGCTTCGACTTTCGGCCGGGCCGACCGGATGCCAGCTCCTTTCCGCGCCGCGCCTGGCTCCGGGCGGCGCGCCGGGCGATCGCGGCCGCCCCCAACGACGCCTTCTCCATCGGCGATCCCCAGGGGCAGTTGGCCCTTCGCGTCGAACTGAGCGGGTACCTCAGCCGAGCCCGCGGGCTGGCCTCCGCACCCGACCGGCTGGTGGTGACCTCGGGATTCATCCAGGGTCTCGGCCTGGTCGCCCGCTGTCTGCCGACGGCCCGGGGCACAGTCGCCATGGAAGAGCCCTGCCTGCCACTGCACCGCGCCGTGGTGCGGGCCACCGGTCACGAGGTGGTGCCGGTCGCCGTGGACGGCGACGGCATGCGGGTATCGCAGCTCCGGGGACGGGACGACATCGGCCTGGTGGTCCTCACCCCCAACCGCCAGCATCCGACCGGGACGGTCCTGAGTCCCCACCGCCGGGCCGAGCTGGTGCAGTGGGCCCGGGGCAGCGGGGCGTTGGTCCTCGAGGACGACTACGACGGGGAGTTCCGCTACGACCGCCACCCCCTGGGGGCCCTGCAGACCCTTGACCCGGGAGTGGTGATCTACGCCGGCACCGTGTCCAAGACCCTCGCTCCCGGAGTCCGCCTGGGCTGGCTGGTCGTGCCAGAGGGTCTGCTGGCCGCCGTCCTCGCCCAGAAGGCCCACGCCGACTGGCAGAGCGGCGCCTTGGACCAGCTCGCGTTCACCGAACTGCTGCGCAGCGGCGCCTACGATCGCCACGTCCGCCGCATGCGCCTTTCCTACCGCCGTCGGCGGGACCTCCTGATCCAGGCCCTCGCGGCGGCGCGCCCGGACCTCGCGGTGACCGGCGCCGATGCCGGCCTGGACCTGCTGATCCCTCTTCCCAGCCCCGGCCTGGAGGCCGCCGCCCTGGCTGCGGCGCGCGCCGCTGGCATCGGCCTCGATGGCCTGGCCGCCGGCTCCTACTACGAACGGGGGGGGCCGGCCGGGCTGCTGGTCGGATACGGAGCCACCCTGGAGGCAACCTTCTCCCGCGCCACCACCGCGCTGGCCGCTGCGCTCGCCGCGAGCAGCGGCACGGAGTAGGAGCCAGGTTTTCGGCGCTCGCTCGGGGAGATGGCCCCTGGCGAAGTGCCGGACGGTTGCTGTCGGGCACGACGGGGCGCGCTCCCGGCTGCAGTAAGCTTCCGTCGTGCTGCCACCCGACGGATACCTCTCCTTCGTGGATGAGTCCCTCGACGGCATGCTGCGGATCGTTGGCGAGCTCGGTGACGACCTCGCCAACAAGGCTCCGAGATTGGCAGGCGCCAACTCCCCCTACGCCATCCTCTTCCACTGCCTTGGGGTGATGGAGTACTGGGCCGGGCGGGTGGTGTCCGGGCGGACCATCCAGCGCGACCGCGCTGCCGAATTCCGGGCTAGCGGGACGGTGGCCGAGATCACTCGCCTGGTCGAGCGGGCCCGGGCGCAGCTGGTCGCCGACCTGACGGAGCTGGACGCTCTGGCAGCACCGCGCGTGCCCCCGCCGGGCAGGGATGCGGCCGCCGCGATCGGGTCAACCCAGGAGGGAGTCCTGCTCCACATCCTCGACGAGCTGTCGCGCCACTTCGGGCAGATGGAACTCACCCGCGATCTGCTGCGCTCCAGTTGGGCCGTGCTCCGGGAGGATGCTGCGCCCGCGCCCTAGAGCTGGGGACGAGGTGCGGGCGGTCCGCCCGCCCTATCCCGGAGAGTTGGCGGCGAAGGCGGGGGCCAGCTTCTCCCAGGTGGCGTCGAGGTGCTCGGGCAGGACCTTGACGTCGGCCAGGACCGGCATGAAATTGGTGTCCCCGGACCAGCGCGGCACCAGATGGAAGTGCAGGTGGGTGTCGATGCCGGCCCCGGAAACCCGGCCCTGGTTCCAGCCCCCGTTGAACCCATCGCAGCCCAGCTCGTCCCGGAGCACCCGGGTGGCTCGCTGCAGCTCGAGCACCACCTCCTGGAGCTCGCCCGGGTCCAGCGCCGCGAGGTCGCCGCCATGGCTCTGGGGGGCCACCATGAGGTGGCCAGGGTTGTAGGGGAATCGGTTCAGCATGGTGATGGCATGCGCCGTGCGGTGGACCACCAAGGCGGTCCGATCCCCCCGCTCCCCGGCCTTGCAGAAGATGCAATCGGCACCTGGCGCCGCCGTGGTAACCCGCTCGATGTAGGTCATCCGCCACGGTGCCCACAGGGTCTCCATCGCGCCCTCCCGAATTCGATCGCAGTTGACGCGCTCGCCGGCGCCCCCTTAGACTACCGTGGTCCAGGGTGTCCGAATTCGCGGCCGCCCTCCATTCGCCTGCGGGCATCTCCGAGGTTCTCTTCTTCGTGGGTTCGGTCATCAAGAAGCGGCGCAAGAAGATGCGCAAGCACAAGCACAAGAAGATGCTGAAGAAGACCCGTTGGCAGCGACGGAGCTCCTGACAAGTCTCTCCGGCTCGGGTTCAGGGTGATCTAGACCGGGGCTATACTGGCCCCGGGGGCGATAGCTCAGCTGGCAGAGCGCTGCTTTCGCACGGCAGAGGTCAGGGGTTCAAGTCCCCTTCGCTCCACCACCAAGCCCAACCGGTCGACCGCGTCTGGCGGCGGCTGGTCGCAGCCGGGCCCCCTTCCCCGGCTGGGCCCGGGCAGAGGGGCTCGACCCCATGCGGGGCACCGCGGGCCCAATCGGAGCGCCCGGCCAGCTGTGGACCGCGGCAGCACGACGGCTGGACTCCCCTCTCCAGCCTCACGGCCGGCGGTTCCGGGCGGCACGAGGACATTGGCGCCGCGAGTGCGCACCCAGCGGGCCCGCAGCCCCGCTCACACCCGGGGCCGGCGCTTCCCGGGGGGCTGCGCCGGCGCCCGGACGACGGGCGAGAACCGGATCCCGGCCCGCTCTCGAGGACCGGTCAGTCGTCCTCGCCCTGCAGGTTCGCGAAGTACGCCGAGACCGCGTGGTCCAGGAGCTCTGGGGTGAGCCGGGGCTCGACCCCGAAGTAGGCGGCGGCATGGACCAGGTGGTCCAGGATGTCCCGGGGCTCGCAGCCGTGCAGGGGCCGCCCCGCCTTGTGGTAGTGCTCGTCCAGCAGGTAGTTCACCGCGTCGGGGTCGTAGGTGAGCCCCATGCTCTCGCAAGCCCGCCGGAAGATCCGGCCGTACTCGATCACCGAGGGGTTGGGCACCTCGACCTTGTAGCGGATCCGGCGCAGGAAGGCCTCGTCGACCAGGTCCCGGGGCTTGAGGTTGGTGGAAAGGATGAGGATCTCGGTGAACGGGACCTGGACGGTGGTCCCCGCCCGGGAGATGTTGAGGTAGTCGAAGCCGGCCTCGAGGGGCACGATGAGCCGGTTGAGCAGGTCCTGCGGGGAGAGCTGCTGCCGGCCGAAGTCGTCCACCACGAAGAGCCCCCCATTGGCCTTGAGCTGGAGGGAGGCCTCGAAGAACCCCATCCGCGGGTCGAAGCTGAGCTCCAACTCGCGGCCGGTGAGCTCGCCCCCGGCCATCACCACCGGCCGGGTGCAGAAGGCCCAGCGGGTGTCGTGGGGGGGCAGCTCGGCCGGGACCGGCTTGTGGTGCACCGGGTCGAAGATCCGGATCACCTCGCCCTTGACATAGAGGGCATGGGGGATGAAGAGCGGGTCTCCGAGCAGGGTGGCACAGGCTGACGCGATCGTGCTCTTCCCGTTGCCGGGCGGGCCGTACAGGAAGATCGACTGACGCGAGCTTAGAGCCGGGCCCAGGCGGTTCAGAACGCTTGGTGGCAGGACCAGGCGGTCCAGGGCGGAGCGGAGGAGCTGGTGGGTCACCATGGGGCCGGTTCGGCCCTGGTAGCGCGCCACCGCCACATACACCTCCAGCGGCACCGGGGCCGGCCCGGCGTACTGGCTGACCTCGATCAGCTCTCGCGCCCGCTCGCGACCGGTGCGGCTGATGGCGTACTGCAGCCCCTCGGCGAACCCGGAGTCACTTCCCACGGTCCCGCGGATCCCGGTGGTCCCGCAGTACCCCTCGTCGGAGAGGAACTTGATCGCGTCGGACACCATGTTCCAGGGCAGGCAGACATGACGGGCCAGGTCCCGGCCCAGCATGCCCCCGTTGAAGTACATGACCTTGAGCACCAGGTCGCAGATGAAGGAGAACGGCAGGCCGGCCTCCTTGGGGCTCTGGGGCACCGGGGGGAAGCCGATCTGATTGCGAGAGCTGGGCGGAGCGCTGATTGTGGCTGCGGACATACTCTGGGTTTCAAACTCCTGGTGGAGGTGGGGGTCCACCCGGGTGGGCCGGCGCCAAGTCTCCCACCGGCACCCCGGAATTCATCCCTGATCACCAGCGCTTTTCACCGTCGTGAACTGATCGCCACGCTCCCGTGACCGCCGCCGCGGTGCCGGCGGGACGGGGGCTCTCAGGCGGGCCTGCCATAATCGCCGGACGGATGGCAGCCCTCACACCTTGGCCCCACCCATGCAGGAGGTGAACCTCCCGCCTGACCGCCAGGGGCGGACCCGCACCGCTGCGGGCCGTCGCCGAGGCGGCCACGGTGGGCGGAAGCCCGGCTTCTGGCGACGGCACGGGATCATGCGCCGGAGCGCGCTCGCCCTTGCCGTCATGGTGCTGATCGGCTGCGCCGGGGCGGGGTCGGGCTTCATCGTCCTCGCCGCCTTCCAGGTGGGCCTCCCGGCGGTGACCGACCTCCCCAATCTCGGTCCGCCCGAGAACAGCTACCTGCTGGCCAGCGATGGCACCCTGCTCACGGTCCTGCACGAGCCCGGGGAGCAGCACATCCACGTCAACCTCTCGCAGGTGAGCCCCTGGCTGGTCAAGGCCACCATCGCCGTGGAGGACCGCCACTTCTATCAGGATTCCACCTCCGTGGACCTGCCCCGGATCATCGCCTCAGCTCTCCACGACGCGCTCCACCACAGCTCCCTGCAGGGAGCCAGCACCATCACCGAGCAGCTGGCCAAGATCTCCTTCCTCACCCCGGACCAGACCATCACCCGGAAGATCCGCGAGCTTCTGCTCGGTTTTGAGATCGCCAAAACCTTCAAGCCCAACCAGATCCTGCAGATGTACGTGAACCGCATTCCCTACGGGAACCAGGCGATCGGGGTCGGGACCGCCGCCGAGCTCTACTTCCACATCCCGGCCAGCAAGCTGGACCTGGCTCAGGCCAGCATGCTGGCGGGAATCCCCGACGCCCCCTCCGCCTTCAACCCCCTGGCCTACGTCGGGGTGAAGGGCCCCAACTACGCCAAGCTCCGCCAGCAGGTGGTCCTTCAGGCGATGGTGACCAACCACTACATCACCCAGGCCCAGGCCGACGCCGCCTACAAGGAGCAGCTCACCTACTACCCCTGGGAGGACAGCAGCCCCTCGCTCGCCCCCAACTTCGTGACCTATGTTGAGAGCGCGCTCCAGCAGCGCTTCGGGGACGCCTATCTGAACCCCGGCGGTTGGACCATCTACACCACCCTCAACATGGCCAACCAGCAGGCCGCGGAGGCGGTGATCCAGGACCCGGCCAACAACGCCCGCCTGCTCCACGACTACAACATCGGGGACTCCGCCCTGGTGTCGATGGATCCCCGGGACGGCGAGATCCTCTCGATGGTGGGCACCAGCAACTACAACGGCCCGGTAGGGCAGATCAACATGACCGTCGAGCCCAGGCGGCCGGGGTCCAGCTTCAAGATGTTCACCTACACCGCCGCCATAGCCTCGGGCAAATTCACCATGACCACCCCGGTCCTGGACGCCCCCATCAACATCAACGGCTATCAGCCCCAGAACTACGAGCACAACTTCAGCGGCATCTGCCCGGTGCAGGTCTGTCTGGGCAACTCGATCAACATCCCGGCGGTCAAGGTCGAGATGATCACAGGGCTCCAGAACGTTGTCACCATGGCGGAGCGCATGGGGGCGTCCCTCCTCCTCAACCCCCAGAACACCTACGGCGACGCCCTCACCCTGGGTGGGCTCTCGATCGGGCTCACCGAGCTCCAGCTGACCACCGGCGCTTCGGTTCTGGCCAACGGCGGGGTGCTGCACCAGCCCACCTCGATCCTCAAGGTGATCGACGACGGCCAGACCATCTACCAGTACAACGTCGCCAACAACTCCGTCCAGGTGGTCCCCCCCGACGTCGCCTACATCATGAACGCCATGCTCTCCAACAACAACAACCGACTGCGCGACTTCGGCCCCTACGCCCACCTCACCCTGCCGGGCCGGCCGGTCTCGGCCAAGACCGGGACATCGGACGCTCAGAACTCCGCCGGAGCCTACTACAACACCATCGAGGACAACTGGACCTTCGGCTGGACCCCCCAGGTGGTGACCGGGGTCTGGGTGGGCAACCCGGACGGCAAGACGCTGAGCAACGTCACCTCGGGAATCTCGGGTGCCGCCCCCCTGTGGCAGACCTACATGGAGAAGGTGCTGGCGGGACAGCCCGTCCTCTGGTACAACAAGCCCGCCAACGTGGTCCAGGTGGGCGGCGGTGCCTACCCCTACTACTACCTCCCCAACACCGTCAGCTACGCCAACCAGAACGTCAACTGCCCGCCCGCCTACCGCTCGGGGTGGAACGGGACCTGCTAGCGGTCATCCGGGGGTAGGCTCCTCCACCTGGACCGCCGCCGCCAGACGCTCCGGGGCGTCGGACTGCAGGGCGTTGGGGAAGTGGCAGCAGACCTCACTCACGCCGAGGTCCAGGTACCTCTGGAGCTGCTGAGCGCACCCCTCCGCGGTGCCCACCAGCCGCCGCGCCCGGTACCGGGCACGATCCTCCCCGTGGCGGTTGAAGCGGTCGACCATCCGGTCCGCCTCCGCCTCGGTGGCCCCGACCAGACAGTCCAGCACCACCGCGACCCGGACGCTGTGGAGCGGCCGGCCCACTTGGCGACAGTGCTCGGCGAGGATGTCCAGCTTGCGGGCAACCCGTTCCGGCGGACCGAACAGGCTGCAGCCGTCGGCGTGGCGGGCCACCTGCCAGAGGGTGAGCCGCTCGCCCCCGCCCGCTATCCATATGGGAGGTGCGGGCACCTGCAGCGGCTTGGGCAGCACCCGCGCCCCGTCGACCACGGTGTACCGTCCCTCGAAGTGGATCGGGTCCGGGCCCCAGCAGGTCCGCAGCAGCTCGGCCGCCTCCCCGACGGCCAGGATCCGCTCCCGCAGGCTGGCCACGGGCAGCCCGAACGCCCGCAGCTCCTCGGGGTCGGAGCCGGCGCCGAGAGCCACCTCCAGCCGCCCCCCGCTGAGCACGTCGAGGTTGGCCAGCTGGTGGGCGAGCGGGACCGGGTGATGCCGGGGTAGGGCCAGGCACATCGCGCCCAACCGGACCCGCGAGGTGGCCCAGGCGACCGTCGCCAGAGCCAGCATCGGGTCCAGGACCGGGGAGTCGTCTCCGGGGAGGGCGGCCTGGAGATGGTCGTACACCCAGACCGCCCCGAACCCCGCCTGCTCGGCCCGGACGGCCATCCCCACCATCGCCTCGAACGGTCCTGCCTCTGTCCCCCCCGGGAGGTCGCGGCGCCAGCCCTGGGGAAGAAAGCAACCCAGGCGGAGCCGGGGCGCTCTCAAGGGGCCGCAGCCACCGCCCGGGCGAGGGGGCGGGGGCGCACCCGGTGGGCCGGACCCCAGAGGCCCTCCAGGTCGTAGTAGGCCCGCTCGCCGGGAAGAAGGATGTGAACTATGACCGAGTCGAAGTCCAGGCACACCCACGACCCCTCGTCCAGCCCGGCCCGGCTCAGGGGGTGGTGGCCGGCCTGGGACCCCGCTTCGTCGATGGCCTCGGCCACGGCCCGCACCTGGCGGTCGGTGTCACCCTCGCAGATGACGAAGTAGTCGGCCATGGTGGTCTTGCCGCGGAGATCGATGCGGACCACATTGCGAGCCTTGCGGGAGAGCGCGGCATCAGCGATCAGCCGGCTCAACTGCAAAGGCGTCATTGGGAACTGATTATCCCATCGGCGACCGCCGTCTCCCCGTCGGGGCTTTGGTACAGGTGCCGCTGCCGGATATAGGTGAGGACCGGACCGGGGAGCAACCCCTCACAGTCGGCGCCCCGGCGCAGCTCGGCCCGGATGTGCCGGGCCTCGATCCGGGGGGCCGAGAGCGCCAGGACGAGCGGGCCCTTTCCGGTCGGACCCGAGGGCAACAGCCCCGCCACCACCTCCCCGGCACCGATCCGGGCGCCGGGACGGTCGAATACCAGGAGCTGGGCCAGCTCGAGGACCCGCTCGGGGCGATGCCAGCGGGGCAGGCCCCGGGCCGCGTCGGCCCCCAGGGCCAGGATGAGTGGTCGGCTGGGATCCGCCGCCCGCAACTGCTCCAGCGTATCGGCGGTGTAGGAGGGTCCCGAGCGCGACACCTCCAGGTCGGAGACCGAGACCGCTGGGTCGCCCAGTCCCTCCACCAGGATCGTCGCCATGCGCAGGCGGTCGGCGGGGCTGGCCGTCGGAGCCCTGCGGTGGGCGGGCCGCCCGTTGGGAACCACCAGCACCGGCCGCCCCAGCCCCGCCCTCAGCCCCCGGATCACGGCCAGATGGCCGAGGTGGGGGGGGTCGAACGTTCCCCCGAACACCACGAGCGCCGGCGACGTCAAGGCTGGAACTCGGCGGCGTCCGGGACGAAGGTGAACTCCTCCCCCCCGATCTCGACATCCTCCCCGCCGACCGCCCCCGCCTCCGCCAGTGCAGTCTCGACCCCGAGCTGGCGCAACTTCCGCTGCAGCCGGGCCACCGCGTCCGGATCGTCCAGGTCGGCCGTCGCGACCAGCCGGGTGAGCACGTCACCCTCCACCCGGTAGCGGCCCTCCAGGCGCTCCACCGTGAAGCCCCGCTCCCGGCGGTGCGGTCCGCGGTACAGCCGGTACGATCCCTGGTCCCCCGCTGGAGACGGGGGTGCCCCCATCAGACCCACCGCCCGCTTGAGCAGCTCCTGCGTCCCCTCCGCCGTCAGGGCGGATACCGGGACCACCTCCACCGCCGGGGTCCCGGCGGCGCGCAGCGCGCCAAGGACTCCGGGGAGCTCGTCTGCGGTCAGGAGGTCAACCTTGTTGGCCGCCACGAGGCGCGGCTTCGCCGCCAGCTCCGGCCCTCTGGAAAGGAGCTCCTCCTGGACCTCGAGAAGCGCCCCGACCGCCGCCTCCGGCCCCGCGCTGACCTCCACCACCTGGATCAGCCCCCTGGTGCGCTCCAGATGGCGGAGGAACCCGATTCCCAGTCCGGCGCCGAGGTGTGCACCAGCGATGAGCCCGGGGACGTCGGCGATCGTCACCGAACGGCCGCGATCGCCCTCGGCCACCCCGAGGTTGGGGCTGAGCGTGGTGAACGGGTACTCCGCGACCCGGGGGTGGGCCCCGGTGAGGCACGCGAGGAGACTCGACTTGCCGGCGTTGGGAAGGCCCACCAGACCGAGGTCGGCGATGAGGCGGAGCTCCAAGCGCACCCCCGCGGCGACACCGGGCTCACCCAACTCGCGCCGCCGCGGGGTCTGCAGCGTGGCGGAGGTGAAGTGGGTATTGCCCCGCCCCCCACGTCCCCCCGGCGCCGCCACCAGCCGCACGCCTGGGCGGTCGAGATCCGCCAGCAGCCTACCGGAGCTCAGATCGAAGACCAGGGTGCCGCAGGGAACGGCCAGCACCACCTCCTCCCCGTCCGCGCCGTGGCGACGGGCCGCCTCCCCGGGCCCGCCCGGGTGACCTGTGAAGCGCCGCTCGAGCTGGTATCGCTGGAGAGATGAGATGGCGGCGTCAGCCACCAGGATCACGTCCCCGCCTCGGCCTCCGTCCCCGCCGTCCGGGCCGCCCCGCGGGACGAACTTCTCGCGGCGCAGACTGTTCGACCCCGCGCCTCCACGGCCCCCTTGGAGCTGCAGCTCAACCTCGTCCAGGAACATGAGGGGTTCGGGCCCGGCCCGACCGCCTGGTCAGCCAGCGGTGCCGGCGGTGGAGTGGACGGTGACCCTGGTGCGGCTGGTGCGATAGGGCTGGTAGGTGACCTGCCCCGGGGTCAGCGCGAACAGGGTGTGGTCGCGGCCCACTCCGACTCCCGGGCCGGCCAGGATCCTGGTCCCCCGCTGCCGCACCAGGATGGCCCCCGCGCTCACCTCCTGGCCCCCGTAGACCTTGACGCCCAGCCGCTGGGACTGGCTGTCGCGGCCGTTGCGGCTGCTGCCGCCACCCTTCTTATGAGCCATCCTGGTCTCCTGTCTGGTCCGGCTCGGTCGCGCCGGCGGCGGGCCGGCGCGGCTTGCGAGCGGGCTTGGCGACCGGCTTCTCCTCGGGCAGGACCGCGGCCACCTCGGGGGCCGCTGCCACCGGCACCTCCAGCTCCGCCGCCTCCTTCGCCGCCACCACCGGCGCTTCGTCCGCCACCTTGGCGGCGGCTGGGGTGCGCCGGCGGGGGGTCTTCGAGGCCGGCGCGACAGCCGCGCTCGGAGTCTCGACCGGCTCCTCCACCTCGCCCTTGCGCAGGACCCGCTCGATGCGCAGCTCGGTCAGCTCGGCGCGGAAACCGCGGGTGCGCCGGTAGCGCTTCTTGGGCTTGTACTTGAAGACCACGACCTTGGGGCCCCGCAGGTGGGACACAGCGGTGGCGCTCACCCGCGCCCCGTCCACCTTGGGAGTGCCGACCTCGGTGGCACTGCCGTCGCCGTCCTCGGCCACCAGCATGCGCACGTCGTCCAGCACGATCGGCGCCCCCGCCTCAACTTGCAGGCGGTCGACCAGGACACGGCTGCCGGCCGCCGCCCGGTACTGGCGGCCACCGACCTGGACTATGGCGTACATGCGAACTCCCGACCAGCGGCTGTGGGGCCTGGGCGCCGTGGTTCCCAGGCGCAGGCGAGAAAGCCCCTTGGGGCCTACGTCGAGCGCAGTTTATCAGACCGCCGACCGGGCTCGGTCAGGGCCCGGTCACCTGGACCGGCGCCAGTCCGGTGAAGTTCAGCTGCAGCTGGTTCTCCGACGAGGACCCGGTGCCGGCCACCACCGTGGCCGAGGCTTGGTACACCCCGGCCCCGACATCGGGCAGCACCTTGACCTGAAAGGTGAGGCTGAGGACCCCCGGCCCCCCCGACCCCTCGCCGGGGATGTCGAAGCCGATCCAGTTGGGGATCACCGACCCAACCACGGGGTAGGTCGCTCCCCCGGTGCTGGCGTTGCCCGAAGTGGAGTTGGTGGACTGGTAGTCGAAGTCGGAGGGCAGGGTCACGCTCAGCACCGTGCCCGGCGCGGAGCCGCTGCCGGTGTTGGTGATGGTGGCCACGTAGCTGATGGTTCCACCGGCCTTCACCGAGCTCGGGCTCGCCCTCAGGGTCAAATCCAGGGAGGGTGCCGGGGTGACCTGGAGGGTCAGCGCGGCGCCGGTGAGGGCGCTGGAATAGCCGGTCGCAAACACCTGGGGCACGATGGCCGCCGCCCCACTGGCCCCGGTGGCCGAGAACTGGGCCGTGACCACGACCTGGCTGAGCAGCCCCGGCGAGCCCGGGCCGATCGTCCAGGACCCCCAGGTCACGGTAGCGTCGCGGGAGACCGGCGAGATGTCGGCCGATCGGACCGCGTCGCCGTTCTCCGCCACCGACACGGTGTTGGTGTAGGTGAGGCCGGAGGGAACCTGCACCCTGAGGGTCACCCCCTCCACGGCCCCGGTGCCCACGTTGGTGATCGTCATCTGGACGTCGGTGGCAGTCCCCTGCGCCACCTGGTTGGAGGTGGCATATCCACCCAGCGAGACCACCTGGGTCGAGACCTTCAGCGCGGACAGCGTCGGGCTGGAGCCGCAGCCGGCGACTGCGCCGCCCCCTATGGCAAGCAGCGGGAGCGCGGCTGCCAGCCCTCTCAGCGAACGCTTCAGCGCGGGCCCCCGCCGTGGTTGGAGCTGGCCAGAGGGCGCCTGGTGTTGGCGTGCTTGCCCAGCACCACCTGGCGGTCGGGGGCGGTGGGAAGTGGATCCGGGTACCCCACCTCGCCAAGCAGTCGCATGGCCAGTTGGCAGTCCAGGCCGATGACGGTGTCGGTGCGGCCGCCGATGGCCTCGACCAGGGCTCCCCCCAGCCCCTGGACGGCGTACGCCCCGGCCTTGTCGAGGGGCTCACCGCCGGCCAGGTACTGCTCCAGCTCATCGGTGCCGAAGTCCCGCATCCGCACGGCCGAGCGAGAGACCCCGATCCGCTCCTCCCCGGTGGAGGGACAGAGAGCGCAGATGCCCGAGAGGACGACGTGGCGCTGCCCGCGCAACTCGAGCAGCATCTCCCGCGCTCGGGCGACGGTCAACGGCTTGCCGAGGGGACCGCTGGGGCCGACCACGACGGTGTCGGCGGCGAGAATGCAGGCAGCGCCGGCGCCCATCGATGGCACCACCGCGTGAGCCTTGGCCCGGGCCAGGAGTTGGACCGCGAGGTCGGTGCAGACCCCGGGCGGCATGGTCTCATCGATGTCGGGACGGACCACCGTCACCCGCAGGCCCAGCCTCTGCAGCAGCTCCCGGCGGCGGTCCGATCCGGACGCCAAAACCAGCTCGGTCACTGCCGTCCGCCCTGCCCAAACGCCGACTCCAGCGTTGATGCACCGGCCACCGTGGAGCAAGTCACCGGGGTCAGCTTCACGGGATCCATATTCTACCAGCGCTGGCCGCCAAGCCGGCCATTTGAGCTGAGCCCAGGGCCCGGCCACCGAGACCGGCCAGCACCCCCGCCAGCGCTGAGGCGACCACCCAGAGCCCCAGGGCAACCGGCACGGGCCAGCCTGCAACCCCCGGAATGATCAGAAACAGGCAGAGGGCGATCACCGGCGCCCAGGTGAGCCCGCCCCGAGGCCGGGCGGGGCTCCCGCCCCACAGCGGCAGCGAGGCCAGCCCGATCACCCCGACGATCACCCGCCCGACCTCCGCACCCGCGCCCCTCGCCCCGACCACCCCCTCCCACCCTGGGCTGTGCAGGGTGAGGGCCAGGGTCAGAAGCAGGATGCCAAGGAACCCCGGGTAGAGGATGGCTGGACGGGTGCCCCCTTCTCCCCCGGCCAGCGGCCGCAGCCACAGCAGCCCGGCGATCGTGACCGGCACCCCTCCAACCGGGGAGCTGGCCAGCCCCAGAGGGAGGAGCTGAGCCAGGGGGTTGCCGGGCCAGGGCAGGGTGAGCACCACCAGGACGGCGGCCGCCAGGGTGACCGGTGGGTGGGGGCCGGCCAGTCCGCGGAGCCGCCCACCCTCCTGCCCCCCGCCAAAGGGCAGGAATCCCAGCCCGGCCCCCGCCGCCGCGGCCACCAGCGTCAACCCTCCGGGGTAGAGGCAGATAGCGGCCAGGAGGCTGAGGGCGATCAGCAGGTGGTTCACAGGTGCACCCCAAAGACCCAGCTCAGCGCCTGCTGGGGGAGCACCCCCAGGGCCAGAGCCGCGATCGCCACCGCCAGAGCCGGCAGCTCTCGACGCAGAGCCCCGGGCGCCGCGGTCCCGGCTGCGGCGCGCATGCCCACCGCTGCCCCCGCCAGCTGGAGCCCGCTCGCCAGCAGGAGCAGCCCGACCAGCGCCCCACTGATCGGGGCGGCGGCGAGCACCAGCAGCAACCGGCCGGTGAAGCCACCGAACGGCGGGGTCCCGGACACTCCGACCCAGGCGAGGAGCTGCGAACGCCGCCCGGTGTTCTCGCCGAGGACGGAACCGGCGAGCCAATGGGTGATGAGGAGAAGGAGGAGCGCCGCCACCGCGGTCGGGCTTCCCAGGCCCACCGCCACCGCCATCAGCCCGCAGTCGGCGGCCAGGGAACTCCAGTACCGGGCCTCGGGGTCGGCGATTATGGAGTGAGCCCCCCAGATGATGGCCGATGCCACCCCGAGGGCGATGAGGAGCTCCTGCAGCGGCACCCCGACCGGCCGGGGCGTGGCGGCAACGAGTCGGAGCCCGAGCAGCGCTCCCACCGGCAGCACCCAGACCCGCCAGAGAGCGGCTTCGGCGGGACCCACCCGCCGCGCCGCCTCCGGCAGGATCGAGAAGGGGACCACCCCCATGAGGCTGGCGACGGCCGCGGCGAGGAGGATCGCGACCATCACCCCCGGCGCCGAACCCGACTCCACAGATGGGGTCAGGGCCGCTGCGGCCAGAACCGCCCCGACGGCCAGGACCGTCTCGCGGGCCAGGCTGCGCACCGGAAGCTGGGGCCCGGCCACCCGGGTCCAGCGCGCCCAGACGATCCCCAGGAGCAGCCCGCAGCCGATGGCGATCGTGACCAACCCCGTGCTGGTCGCCACCAGGAGCGCCGGGGCGGCCAGCAGCACCGTGGTGGCGGCGAGCCCCGAGCCCGATGGGCGGCCCACCACGGTCTCCACAAGGTGAGCCGCCAGCCCTCCCAGGACCACTCCCACCACCAGCCGGGTGGCGGCCAACGAGCCCACGTCCAGGTCCACCAGGGTCCGGAAGTGCCCGGCCGGCAGCGGACTGCTCACCACCAGCACCGCGATCGCCGCCGCCGCGATGGCGAGGCCGGCCCAGAGCCTCGGGCCCGGGCCCGCCGCCAAGCGCCAGATCGCCACCGCCAGCGGGATCGGGACCAGGCAGGAGGCGATCAGCGCGGGATTCAACCGCCGACCTCCCACGGCACGGTGTGGGCGAGCAGCCCCAGGGCGAGGGCGGGGACACCGGCGGCCAGCGCCGCCGCCGGCCACGCCGTCCCGCCCGAGTCGAGGAGGATGAAGGCGCCGGCTCCCATGCCGATCGCCAGGGACCCCAGGGCGAGGTCGCCGGGGCCGCGCCCGGTCCCCAACCGGATCACGCCAACCTCCCAGGCGAAGAGGCAGGCGAAGGCCGGGCCCTGGGTGCTCACCGTCCCAGCGCCGAGGTGGCCGGAGAGCAGGCGGGCAGCCAGAAGGCCGCCCAGCCCCAACAGGAGACGCAGGCTGAGCTGCCCGAACAGGCGCGGTCGGCCGACGGTGGGCGCGCTGCCCAGCAGCCAGCGCAGTGAAGTCAGCCGCTCGGCCCGCCCCCCCAACCCGATCATCAGCGCGCAAACCAGGCCGACCAGGGCTGGGACCGCCAGGGATGCCAGGCCCCCAGCGAGGAATGCGACGCCGCCGAAGCCCAGGCCCAGCGCCACAGCACTCAGCCAGAACCCCCGCGGCCCGCTGGCCAGGAGGGCCACCGCGGCCGCCACGAAGCCGCCCGCCGCCAGCAGCGAAGCCCCGATCACCGCTGGACCAGCAGCCAGGCGACCGTCAGGGTCGCCGCCAGCCACATCCAGACCGGGCGCTCGGCGAGCTCCCGGCTGGAGATCCCCAGGCCCAGCCGGACGGCGCGGGCAGTCCTGAGGGTCACCCTGAATGCCCTGGCCCCTCGAACCCAGCCGATCGCCGCGGCCGGGGGGGAGGCCGGCACCACCGCCTCGAATTCGGGTGGGGGCCGGTCGAAGATCACGTTGAACGCCCACAGCCCACTCCCGAGGAGCACAACGATGACGGCCAGGTAGCCAGCTGGCCAGAGCAGACCGGGAAGTTGGACGGAGAGCGGATCGGGGGTGGTGAGTGGGAGCAGCCCGGCCCCGCCGGGGTTGGCGATCGGGGCCGCGACCCAAGCGAGCACGCCGCCGGGCAGAGCCGCGGCCAGCGCCAGCCCGAGCGCCGGCAGGGCGAGGGGCCAGGGCAGCGGCTGGACCCGTACCCGACGCAGCCGGGCCCACGCCAGGGCCAGGACCGCCAGAGACACGCCGTAGCCCAGCCCGGGCAACAGGCCGGCCCCGGGGCCGGCCGCCAGGGCGAGGGCGATGCCGACCACCGCCACCGTCACCCCCAGCGACAGCGGTGCGGTGGCGGCGACCAGCGCCGCCTGGCCCCCCCAGGCGGGCAGAGGGCGTTCGGCTGAGGTGGACGGGGCGGCGATCAGGAGCCGCGGGGCCACCAGCACGCCAAGCTCGAGGAAGAGGGCGGCCGCCACCGCCAGGCCGGTGCCGGGGGCGGAGTTGGCGCCGAAGCCGAGCAACACCATGGCTCCGGACACCAGGAGCAGGGGGCGGAGGCCAGCGCCCGTGCCGCCGCGCACCACCAGCAGCGCAGCCCCCAGGCCGAGGATGACGGCGAGGCCGTCGAGCCCCGTCCCGAGGGCGGGATTGGGCCATGTGCCCCCCGACAGCTGCTGGACCCGCAGCAGGACGGTGAGCCCGGTGGGGACGGCGACCACCGCCAGCCAGTCGGCGAGGTCCAGGGCATGGGCGGTTCCGGCCGAGCTGGCCGCGTCCGGCACCAGCCCCGCACCCACCAGGCGCACCACCCCGGGGATCAGGAGGATTCCGGCCAGGGGCAGGGTGACGGCGGCGGTGGGGATCCCGGAGAACAGCATCGTGCCGGTCTGCCGGTTCAGCCCGACCACCGCCCCCAGCCACAACAGGGTGACCGCCTGGTCGGCCACGGCCGCGACCACCATCCGCCCGCTGGGCGCCCGGGGCGAGCGGGCGTAGCTGAGCCCGATGCCGCCCACCGCCGAGAGCTGCAGGCCGATGTACAGGCTGAGCAGACCGCCGGAGAGGCTGGCCAGGATTGCGCCCAACGCCGCGACCCCGATGGCGGCCGATGCCAGAGCGCCATCGCGTCCAGAGAGGCTGACCAGCAGAGCGGCCGTGGTCGCGGCGATCGCCACCGCCGCTCCCGCGACGTCAACCTGGAGCTCGACCGGGAGAGTGGGGGCGATGCGCCAGAGCACCACCGCGACCGAACCTGCCGGCTGCAGGACGGCCACCAAGTCCACCAGGATCCCCAGGGTCGCGAGCAGGCCAAGGCGGACCAGGACCCGGCCCGCGATGGCCGCGCGCTGCGGGAGCAGGCCGCCCAGGACTCCGGCGGCCAGCGCGGCAGCGGCCAGGGCCAGCAGCGCCAGGGCGGGGAGATGTTCCAGGGAGAGCACTCAGCCCCGCCCCGGGCTCAGCCCTTGAGCGAGCGACGGAGCAGATCCTCGCGCCGCACCGCTGCCTCCATCCGAGCGCGCTCCCTCGCCACCACCTCGGCCGGCGCCTTGACCGCGAACTCGGAGGCCAACTTGCGCTCCAGGCTCGCCCTCACCGACTCCAGCTCCCGCACCTCGCGCTCCAGCCTCGCCCTCACCTCCTGGTGGCGAGCGGCCCCCGCTCCCAGGTGGATGACGCTGCCGCCGACCGCCAGGGTCGCGAACCCCTCCGCCGCCCCATTCTCGCTCTCTTCCCACTCCACCGGGGTGAGCTGGGCCAGATAGCGCTTCACCTCTGGCTGGCGGAGCTCGGCGGCCAGCTCCGCAAGCCGAAGGGGCACCCGCGGTCCGCCGCGACGCCGGCTGACGCCCAGCTCCTGGAGCCAGCTCCGGAGATGCCCCGCCAGCTCTTGGAACGCGGACATCGTGGCCTCCGCCTCCAGGTCGCGGAGGTCAGGGGCCACCTCCGGCCAGGGCATCTCATCAAGGGTATCCGGGGTGCCCTCGAACTGCTGGGCCAGCTCCTCGGTGACGAACGGCATGATCGGGTGCAGCAGCGCGACGGTGGTGAGGAGCACCTTCCGGGTGGTCCAGAGCGCTGCGGCGTCGCCGCGATCCAAGCGGGGCTTGACCAGCTCCAGGTACCAGTCGGCCACCTCGTCCCAGCTGAAGCGCCGGATCGACTCGACGGCGGCCCCGAGGTCGAAGCGATCCATCGCCTCGGTGACCTCGGCGGTCAGGAGGGAGAGGCGGGAGATGACCCAACGGTCGGCCAGCTCGCCCCTCCCCGACTCCAGGGCGGGGGGGATTCGGCCCTCCCCCTCCGGGAAGTGGACCAGGTGGAGCAGCCGGACCATGTTCCACAGCTTGTTGGCGAAGCGGGAGAAGCCGTCGAGCCGTGTCTCGTCAAAACGCGAGTCCTGGGTGCCCATCGCCACCGAGGCGCCCCAACCCCGCAGGGCGTCGGCCCCGTGCCGCCCCACCATCTCCAGCGGATCCACCACGTTGCCCCGGGACTTGGACTGCCGGGCCCCGTCCGCGCCGAGGATGGTGGCGTGGAAGATCACGTCCCGGAAGGGCAGATCACCGGTGAAGCGGAGCCCCATGATCACCATTCGAGCCACCCAGAGGTAGATGATGTCGCGCCCGGTGCTCAGCACCGAGGTGGGGTAGAAGCGCTCCAGCTCCACCGTCGACTCCGGCCAGCCGAGGATCGCGAACGGCCAGAGGGAGCTGGAGAACCAGGTGTCCAGCACGTCGGGATCGGCGGAGAGCTGGCGATCCCCACACTGTGGGCAGCGCTCGGGCTCCTCGACGAAGGCAAACACATGGCCGTTGGCACAGGTCGCGACCGGGATGCGGTGACCCAGCCAGAGCTGTCGGCTGACACACCAGTCGCGCAGGCCGTGAAGCCACCCCAGGTACTGGGTGCGGAAGTGGGGCGGGTGAAAGCGCAACTCGCCGTGCTCCGCCGCCGCCGCCGCCGGCGCCGCCAGGCTCTCCATCCGAAGCCACCACTGCGGGGTGACCAGGGGCTCGATCACCGCGCCGCAGCGGTCGCAGTGGCCCACCTGGTGGGTGATGGGGTCGGCCCGCACCAGCGCCCCGGAGCGGCGCAGCAGCTCGGCGGCCCGCTCCCGGGCCTCGGCCACGGGCAGCCCGTCCAGCTCGGGAACCTCCTTGACCTGCATGGTCCCCTTGAGGCTGATCACGGTGAGGACCGGAAGCCCGTGGCGCAGACCGATCTCGAAGTCCTCGGGAGCGTGCCCGGGCGTGATCTTGAGGGCACCGGTACCGAGATGGGGATCCACCGCCGCGTCCTCGATCACCGGGATGGTGCGCCCGGAGATCGGCTCCCGCACCATCCGCCCCACCAGATGGGTGAACCGCTGGTCCCCGGGGGAAACCGCCACCGCCACGTCGGCGACGATGGTCTCGGGGCGGGTGGTGGCCACCTCCACCCCGCCCTCGCCGTCCACCAACGGATACCGCACCTGGTAGAAGAGGTCGTCGTGCTCGCGGTACTCCACCTCCTCGTCGGAGATGGCACTCTCGCAGCGCGGGCACCAGTTGACGATCCGCGGTCCGCGGTAGATCAACCCCTGGTCGAACAGGGCCTTGAACACGATCCGGATCACCCGCACATAGGCGGGATCCAGGGTGAAGCGCTCCCGGGTCCAGTCGCAGCTCGCCCCCATGCCGCGGAGCTGCTCCACGATCCGGCCCTGGTAGTTG
This sequence comes from Candidatus Dormiibacterota bacterium, assembly GCA_027306885.1. GTDB lineage: Bacteria > Chloroflexota > Dormibacteria > Aeolococcales > Bog-877 > JAJYXT01. The sequence goes on along the minus strand of DAHUYV010000135.1, from coordinate 22,612 downwards.
CGGTACCACTCGGCGACCCGCGCGTCGAATTCAGCCCGGCCGATCTCCTCCTTGCTGGTGCCCTCGGCGGCCAGCTGGCGCTCGATGACGTTCTGAGTGGCGATGGCGGCGTGGTCGGTCCCCGGGACCCAGAGCACCTCGTAGCCCCGCATGCGGTGATAGCGGCAGAGGCTGTCCTGGATCACGGCGTTGAGGGCGTGCCCCATGTGCAACGCCCCCGTGATGTTGGGAGGCGGCAGGGCGATCGAGAAGGTTGGCAGGCGGCTGGCCGGGTCCGCCACGCCCACGCCCAGCTCCGCCCACCGTCTCCCCCAGCGACGCTCTGCCTCCTCCGGCCGGTAGGCGGGCTCCAAGCAAAGGCCTCAGCGCGCGCCGGCCGAAGCCGGCGCCAACTCCGCGGCCACCAGTCGGGCGGCCCCCACCAGGCGTCGCAGAGAGGGGTCCACCTCGGCCCAGGTCCTGGTCTTCAGCCCGCAGTCGGGGTTCGCCCACAGGCGGTCCGGGGCGATGACGGAGGCCGCCGCCCTGAGTCGCGACGCCATCTCCTCCACGGTGGGGACCACCGGCGAGTGGATGTCGTAAAGGCCTGGACCCACCGGGCCGGAGTATCCGGAGTCCGCCAGGGAGTGCAGCAGCGCCATTCCCGACCGGGCCGCCTCGATGTAGAGGGCGTCGGCGTCCAGCTCACGGATGGCGTCCATGATGTCGGAGAACTCCGAGTAGCACATGTGAGTGTGCACCTGCACCGGCGGGCTGGCGCCCCCCGCGGTGAGCCGGTAGCCGTCCACCGCCCACCTCAGATAGTCGGCCTGGGCGGCCCGGCGCAGGGGCAGCCCCTCCCTCAGCGCCGGCTCGTCGATCTGGATCACGGTGATGCCCGCCGCCTCCAGGTCGGAGACCTCGTCCCGCAACGCCAGCGCGATCTGCCGGCAGCTCTCCTCACGGGTCACGTCCTCGCGCGGGAACGACCACTGCAGGATGGTGACCGGCCCGGTGATGATGCCCTTGACCGGCCGAGTGGTGAGGCTCTGGGCGAACCGGGTCCAGCGCACCGTCATCGGCGCCGGCCGGTGCACGTCGCCGATGACGATCGGGGGCTTGGCGCAGCGCGACCCGTAGGACTGGACCCAGCCCTGCCGGGTGGTCGCGATCCCATCCAGGAGCTCGGCGAAGTACTCGACCATGTCGTTGCGCTCGGGCTCGCCGTGCACCAGGAGGTCCAGCCCAGCCTCCTCCTGGAAGCGGACCACCCTGCGGACCTCCTCTTCGATCACCGCCTCGTAGCCGGCCTGGTCCAGCTCCCCGCGGCGCAGCCGGGCACGCGCCTGTCGGAGCTCGGTGCCCTGCGGGAAGGAGCCGATGGTGGTGGTGGGCAGGAGCGGGAGCCGAAGCCGCGCCGCGAACGCCTGTCGCTCGCTCGGGCTCTGCCCCGACCGAAAGTCGGCGGGGGTGACGGCTCGGGCCCGAGCCTGCACCTCGGGCCGGTGCCGGCGGGGGGAATCGCGGCGCTCCCGAACCGAATCCCGCAAGCGCTCCATCCCCTCGGAACGGGCGCCGCCCGGCTCCAGCCCGGTGGCCAGGAGGACGACCTCCTCGAGTTTCTCCTCGGCGAAGGCCAGCCACGAGGTGAGCTCCTCGTCCAGGCCCCCCTCCTCACCGCGCACGGTCACCGGCAGGTGCATGAGCGAGCAGGACGGGGCGACCATCAGCCGCTGCGGGCCGACCTTCGACGCCGCCCTCCCGATGGCGGCGAGCGCCCGGTCGGGGTCCAACCGCCACACATTGCGACCGTCCACCACCCCGAGGCAGAGGATCAGCGACTCAGGCACCAGCTCCAGGGCCGGCTCCAGGTCCTCCGGGCCACGGGCCAGGTCCAGATGAACCGCGTCCACCGGTAGCTGGAGAGCCGTCTCAAGGTTTGGTCCCAGCCCCCCGAAGTAAGAGGCGAGGAGGATTCGCAGGTCCGGGGCAGCCTGCCGCAGCTGAAAGTAGGCACGCTCCATGCCCTCCAGGAGGGCGACCGGGGCATCCTGGGCCAGGCAGGGCTCGTCCAGCTGGACCCAGCTGGCACCCGCGGCCCGAAGCTTGGCCAAGAGCTGCCCGTACACCGGTAGGAGGGCGTCCAGCAGTGTCAGCGGCGACTTGGTGCTGTCGGGGATCTTGCTGAGAGAGAGGAAGGTGAGGGGACCGAGCAGCACCGGCCGGGTCTCGATCCCGAGGGCGAGCGCCTCCTGGAACTCGTCGACCGGTCGGGTGGAGCTGAGCTTGAAGCGCTGGCCCGTCTCCAACTCCGGGACCAGGTAGTGGTAGTTGGTGTCAAACCACTTGGTCATGTCCAGGGGAGCAACCTCGCCCACCGGACCCTCGGCTCCCCGGGCCATGGCGAAGGTCAGGGCCAGCTCGTCGGCGAGGCCCAATCGCTGGAAACGCGCCGGGACCGCCCCGACCATGATCGCCGTGTCCAGAACGTGGTCGTAGAGGGAGAAGTCGCCGCTGGGGATCTGGTCGATCCCGGCATCCCGCTGGCTCCTCCAGCGCTGAGCTCGGATCTCCGCCGCCCGGCTCTTCAATTCGCTGGCGTCGATTCGATCGGCCCAATACGACTCCAGGGCCCGCTTGAGCTCGCGGCCTGGACCGATCCGCGGGAACCCCAGGGTGGTGGTGGTAAGTCGTCCGGCTGCGCTGTCAGACATCCTCGATGACTCCTGTCCGGGCGGGTGGCACCAGCGCCACTCCACCGTCACTGCCTTGGGCCGGGCTCGTCCCGTCGAAAAAGGACGAGCAGAAGCAAGATGCGGGCCTGCCGCCACCGGGCCCCTCTCGACCCAGTGTACCCGGACCGATCGCGCCGACGGCGGGATCAGGCCGAGGCGGCCTCCTCCTCCACCACCAGCTCGGGCTCGGTGGACTCCAGGATGGCTCGCTCGGTGATGAGGCAGCGCTTGACCTCCGGTCGCGAGGGCACCGCGAACATGCTGCCGAGCAGCACCGACTCCAGGATGCTCTTCAGCCCCCGCGCCCCGGTGCCGAGGGCCAGCGCCCGGTGGGCGATCGCCCGGAGCGCCCCCTCTTCGAAGACCAGCTCGACGTCGTCAAGGGCGAAGAACTTCTCGTACTGCTTGACGAAGGCGTTCTTGGGCTCGGTGAGGATGTGCAGGATGTCGTCCTCGTCGAGGCTCTCCAGCGACACCACCACCGGGAGCCGCCCCACGAACTCCGGGATCAGTCCATAGCGCAGGAGGTCCTGAGATTGGAGCTCGTGGAGGATCTGGGTGCTCTCCTTGGTCCGGGGACCCCCGGGTTCGCTGCTGAAACCGATGGTGCGGTGGCCGACCCTCTGCTCGATGAGCTTCTCCAGCCCCTCGAAGGCCCCGCCGCAGATGAAGAGGATGTTGGCGGTGTTGATCTGGATGAAGTCCTGGTGCGGGTGCTTGCGGCCACCCTGGGGCGGGACGTTGGCGACCGTGCCCTCGAGGATCTTCAGAAGCGCCTGCTGCACCCCCTCGCCGGAGACGTCTCGGGTGATCGAGGGATTGTCGGACTTGCGCGAGATCTTGTCGATCTCGTCGATGTAGATGATCCCCCGCTCGGCCCGGGCCACGTCGAAGTCGGCGGCCTGGATGAGACGCAGCAGGATGTTCTCCACATCCTCACCGACGTACCCCGCCTCAGTGAGCGAGGTGGCGTCCGCGATCGAGAAGGGCACGTCCAGCACCTTGGCGAGGGTCTGGGCCAGCAGGGTCTTACCACAGCCGGTGGGGCCCACCAAGAGGACGTTGGACTTCTGGAGCTCGACGTCCCCCACCTCCCGCGCGTGATTGACGCGCTTGTAGTGGTTGTATACGGCCACCGACAGGACCCGCTTGGCCTGATCCTGCCCCACCACGTACTGGTTCAGTGAGTTCCAGATCGCCTGGGGGCTGGGGACGACGTTGGTGCGGGGCCGGTGGGCCGCCGCCCCCTTGCTCTCCTCCTCCAGCACCTCCTGACAGAGCTCGATGCACTGGTCGCAGATGTAGACCCCCGGGCCGGCGATCAACTTGCGCACCTGGTCCTGGCCCTTGTTGCAGAAGGAGCAGCGGGTGTGGCGGCGGCGATCCTCCCGCTCGTTCATGCCGCGCTCCCCCCATCACCGGGGCCGTGCAGACTGGCCGACAGGCGGCTCACGCAGCTCGGGCAGATCGCCGCCTGCCCTGAGCCCTGACCAGCGACCAGCGCCACCGCGGTGGCGGGACGGCCGCAGAAGCCGCAACTGGCTCCCCGACCCCGCACCAGCCGGAGAAAGGACCTGCCGCCCTCGGACGCCCTGCCCTTCTGCCCGCCGGTCATCACCCAGGCCCTCAGCGACCCGCCGGAGCCGGCTCCGACTCGGCCTCCACGACTTCCGGCTGAGCCTTGCCGTTGCTCGGGGCGGGGCCGTCCGCACCCCTCTGGGGGCTGAGGATGTGGTCGATGAGACCGTACTCCAGGGCCTCCTGGGGGGACATGTAGAAGTCGCGATCCGAGTCCCTGGTGATCTGCTCGACGGGCTTGCCGGTGTGGAAGGCCAGGATCTGATCGATGGTGCGGCGCAGCCGCAGGATCTCCTGGGCTTGGATCTGAATGTCGGCCGCCTGGCCCTGGAAGCCCCCGCTGGGCTGGTGCATCATGATCCGGGTGTTGGGGAGGCTGAAGCGTTGGCCCTTGGCGCCACCCGCCAGCAGGATGCATCCGAACGAAGCCGCGAGCCCCATGCAGAAGGTGCTGACCTTGGGCTTGATGTACTGCATCGTGTCGTAGATCGCCAGCCCCGCCGAGACCGACCCACCCGGGCTGTTGATGTACACGTTGATGTCTCGCTCGGGATCCTCGCTCTCCAGGTACAGCATCTGGGCCATCACCAGGTTGGCGATCTGGTCGTCGATGGGCGTGCCGATGAAGATGATCCGGTCCTGAAGCAGCCTCGAGTAGATGTCAAAGGCGCGCTCGCCCCGGCTGGTGGTCTGAACGACCATCGGAATGAGGGCCATACCGTTCTCCTGGGTAGCGGGTTCAGCTCGGGGCACGCCCCGTCCCCGCCGAGTATACCCAGGCGCCGAGATTCAGCCCTCCGCGGGCGCTCCCGGCCCTTCGCCCCGCGCCAACGCCAGAACCAGATCCCGGGCCCGTCCCCGCAGAAGCTCACGACGCAGCGGATCCCGGGCCCGCCGCCGGGCCTCGCGAGTCGAGCCCTTGGCGAGGATGCTGGAGATCGCCTGGTCCAGCTCCTGGTCGGAGACCTGGAGGCCCTCGGCCACGGCCACCTGGCCCAGCGCCAGGTCGAGACGCACCCGCTCCAGCGCTCCCTGACGCTGCTCCCCGCGCAGCTGCTCCAGCGACTTGCCCTGGGCGGAAAGCAGCGCCTCCAGGCCCAGCCCCGCCTCCTTCAGGCTGCGGTCCATCTCGTCCACCTCGCGGTCGATCTCCGTCTGGATCATCGCCTCGGGGACGTCGACCTTGGTCACCGCCAGCAGCTGCTCGAGCGCCTTTTGGGCGCGATCGCGCTCGGCCTGGGCGGCCAGCTCAGCTGCCAGCTGCTCGCGGACGAACCGACGCAGCTCCTCCAGGGTCTCGCCCCGGCCCACGATGGCGGCCAGGTTGTCGTCCAGGGCGGGCAGCTCCTTGGCCTGGATGCGGGTCAGCTCGGCGGTGATCGTCACCAGCTCCCCCCTCAGCTCCTCCCGGGGATAGTCCTCTGGCAGGGTGAGGGTGATCTCCACGGGGTCCGCGCCCACCGCCGCCCCGATCAGCTGGTCGGCCATCCCGGGCAGGAGGTCTCCGCGCTGCAGGTCCAGGGTCTGCTCCTGCGCCGGGGTTCCCACCATCTGGTCCCCGTGGCGCATGGTGAGGCGGGCGCTCACCACGTCGCCGGCCTGGACCGGGCGGCCCTCCTCGGCGTCGGAGAGCTGGGCGTAGCGCTGCCGGAGCTCCTCCAGGGTCGACTCCACCTCCTCCTCGGGAGCCGGCTTCGTCTCCAGCGGCACTCGGATCGCCCGATAGTCGCCCAGCGTGACCTCGGGGCGGACCACCAGGCTGGCGCTGAACCGCACCGGCTCCCCACGCTCCAGGGTGACCTCGGTTACGTTCGGCGGGGTGACCGGGTCCAGCCCCTCCTGGCGCAGGGCGCGCTCGTAGAGCTCAGGCAGCAGGATGTCGATCGCCTCCTGCCGGAGCGCGGGCCAGCCCACCGTGCGCTCGACAACGGCGGCGGGCGCCTTGCCCGGCCGGAAGCCGGGTAGCCTCACCTGCTGCCCGAGCTGGGCCACCGCACGTAGGATCCCCCGCTCCCCCTCGGCCGCCGGCGCCTCCACGCTGAGACGCACCTCCGAGCTCGGCTGGCGCTCTACTCCCACCTCAAGTCCGGCAAGGTCCTGGGATGTCTGTGCCATGTACCTCTATCTGGAATGCCGTGGTGCGCGGACCGAGGCTCGAACTCGGACGGGTCGCCCCACGGGGTTCTAAGCCCCGCGCGTCTACCAATTCCGCCATCCGCGCCAACCGGTTGCGGGGTCACCGCAGCGCGTCGCCGAGTATAGCCATTCGCCACCTCGGCACCGTGCGACTCGTGCCCCCCTCGGGCGCCGCGTCGGGCCGGCAATTCGGACCTGGGCGATCGCTCCACGGCAGGCCCCGCCGAGCTAGCATGGGCGCGGGGACGAGGGGATCGACAGTCGGTCCCGAGAACCCGCAGGTCTCCTTACAGGAGGGTCCGAAAGTGGAGATGGCAGGACCAGCGCAGCAGAGTCGGCTGAGCGCACCCGAACTGGTGGCCAAGATCGAACAGAAGGCTCTGCAGTTCTCTGCCCTGCTCCGGGAGTTGGACAACCACCCGGTGACTCTTGACGATCGGTTGCGAACCGAGCTCGAGGACGTCCTGGACCAGGTGGAGTGCCGGATCGCGGCCACCAAGGCCCTGGAGCAACGGCTTCGGGAGACCGCGTAGCCGCGAACGGTACACTCAGAGACCGGACGCGCCCATAGCTCAGCCCGGATAGAGCACCAGACTACGGATCTGGGTTTGCGGGGGTTCAAATCCCTCTGGGCGCACCACCGCTCCACCGTTGACAGCGCAGGATGAGCACCCCGCCGGTGGCCACCGCGTGATCCCGGCGGGAGGCGGCTTTGCCGCCCGGGTCAGCGCCCCGCGCGCTTCGAGCGCCGGGTCCGCCCTGCAGACCTCGGCGCGTCCGCCGGCCCAGCGCCGCGGGACGGCGAGCATGCCACGGCCCCTGCGGCTACCGGGTTTCTTCAGCCTTTTGCTCCAGCTCCGCCAGCTTCTGCAGATGGCGGCTGCGGCGCTCCTCCAGCTCCAGGCGCAGTTGGCCAAGGCGCTCTTGCCGCCTCCCCACCTGGGCCAGCTGGCGGTCGGCGACCTCCACCGCCTCCCGCAGCACCTCCGCCTGCTTGGCCACCGAGGTGCTGCGCCGGTAGGCCTGGCGCAGGTGATCCATGCGGTCCTCGGCGAGGAGCGCCTCGCGGATCTCGGAGAGGCCGGAGCCGAGCACCTCCTGCAGCTCGCGGATGCGCCGCACCCGGGTCACCGCCTCCTCGGTGTAGCGGCGCTCCTGGGCGCTGCTGGTGCGCGAGCAGGGCGCGATCAGCCCCAGCTCCTCGTAGTAGCGCAGGGTGCGGGTGGTTACCCCGGTGAGGGTGGCCACCTCCCCGATCCTGAGTTCTGAGGCGGGAGCGGGTTCAGCCCCCGATCGCATGACGCACCAAGGCCCGGTCGGCTCCCACGATCGTCTGCGCCGCAGCCTTCGGGCCGACCCGTGTGAAGTCGATCCCGACGCCATGGTGGCTGGGATCGGCGTCGTAGGACGGGCCCAGATGGGCCCGGCGCGCCCCGTCGGTGTGGGGCTGGAAGTGGGTGGCGGGGCCGCCATCCCTCTCCAGCAGGCATCCGGACCCGACCGGGCTCACGACCGGGAAGGAGCCGATCCAAGTGCAGGGGTCCGGGCGGCGGGCGAGGCCAGCCGCCGCTGGCTTGACGCTCACGTTAAGGTGAGTTTACTACGCCCCCGGGTCGTCGGCGCGGCTGACCGGGCGGTTTATGTACCGGTAGACCACGTAGAGGATCCCCAAGACCACCAGCGCCGCGATCACGTACTCCAGGGGCTTGATCACCTTGCCGATCACCGAGAAGTGCTTGCCCAGCTCCATCCCGGCGACGATGAGGCCGAGGTCCCACACCAGCGCCCCCACCAGGGTGGCGGGGATGAACTTGGCCAGCGGCATGCGGGCGAAACCCGCCGGGAAGGAGGTGTAGCTGCGCACCACGGGCAGCACCCGGCCCACGGCCACCGCCGCCGTCCCCCGCCGCGCGTAGAAGCGCTCGGCGGCCTCGAAGTGGCTCTCCTTCAGCTTGAAGCGCTGCCCGAAGCCCACCAGCGCCGCCCGGCCCACCCAGGCCGCAACCCCGTAGGCGATGAGGCCGCCGACCAGCTCCGCGGCCAGCGCCACCAACACCGCGGGCAGCAGGGCCAGGGTCCCGGAGGCGACCAGCACACCGGCGAAGGGGAGCACCACCTCGCTGGAGACCGGGAAGCCGCAGCACTGAGCCACCGTGAGCAGGAAGAGGGCGAGATAGCCGGCGACGGTGAGGAAGTGCTCCAACCCCTGGATCACGGCCTACCGCCCCCGGCCTCAGGCCGCCTGAGGGGATGCGACATCGGAGGAATTGTGCGGGATCGGGGCCGCGTCCTGCATTAACCATCGCTGCCGAGAAGCCGCCGTGGCGGCGGCCCGGCAGGTGTATACGCTGACCCCCTATGGACGGCCCCCACCAGAAGCCGGCGGCGGAGCGCGAGCTGGCCCTGCGCCAGGGCCGGGTCCTGGAGATGACCCGGATCCCCAGCGGCAGCAATGCCGTCTTCAAGGTGACGTTGGAGTCCCCCGCCGGGACGGTCGGCGCCATCTACAAACCGGCCCGCGGCGAGCGGCCCCTCTGGGACTTTCCGCCGGGCACCCTGCACCGCCGGGAGGTGGCCACATACCTGGTCGACCGGGCCCTGCGCTGGCAGCTGGTGCCGCAAACCGTCCTTCGTCCCGAGGCACCGCTGGGCCCCGGCTCGATGCAGGAGTGGATCGCCGGGCCGGCCTCGCCCCCGGAGCTGGACCGCTCCCGGGTGGAGGCGGAGCTGCGCCGGCTGGCGGCGCTGGACGTGCTGGTCAACAACGCCGACCGGAAGGCCGCCCACCTCCTGGTGGGCGACGACCTGGGGCTGAGGGCGATCGATCACGGTGTCACCTTCAACGAGGAGTTCAAGCTCCGCACCGTCCTCTCCGAGCTCGGCGGGGAGCCGGTTCCGGAACCGGTGCTCACCGATCTCGGCTCCCTGCTGGCCGAGCGCGAGCGGATCGCCACCCTGCGCTCCGAGCTGGGATCACTCCTCAGCCGCTCCGAGGTCCGAGCCTTCTTCAGCCGGGCCCGGGAGCTGCTGGGCAGCCGCCGGTACCCCCTCCTCCACCCGTACTGGGGCCGACCCTCCGAGTGGTGAGCCGCCCCCGCCGAGGGGGAAGCGGCCCAGCGCCCGGTATCGGTTGGGGCCCCCACTCACCTGCAGCGACTCCAGCAGCTCAAGGTGATGGGCGGTGAACACCAAAGGCACCCCCGGCGCCCTGGCCAGAGCGAGGAGCCGGCGTTGCACCGATGCCCGGGGCCGACCCTGGATCCGGGCCAGGGTGCAGTGGGGAACCCACGGTCCGGCGCCCCCATCGGGAGAAGGATCGGAGAGGAGCTCGGCGAGCCGGGCGAGTTCCGCGGCTCCTCCCTCCGCCCCCAGCCAGAGCACCCGGGGCCGAGAGGGCGACGGGAAGGCCCCGAGCCCGAGCAGGGAGATCGAGAAGGCGGGGACCAGTCGGGCGGCGGCCGCGGCCCTCGCCCTCCAGCCGTCCACCGCGTCCGGCGGCGTGGGACCCAGGTAGCGCAGGGTGAGGTGGAGGCCGTCCGGCCTCACGGTCTTCACCTCGGGGCCGAGCTCCCCCAGCTCCGCGATCGTGGCCCTTGCCGCCGCCGTGCTCGGGACCCGCACCGCGAGGAACAACACCGGCGAGCTCAGCCCAGCACCTCCTCCAGCACCTCGACCTGGCGGAGCATGAACTCCGGGCTCCAACCGTGGCCGGCCGCCGGAAGCAGTCTGAGGCTCACCCGCTCCAGCCCGGCGCAGAAGGCCGAGAGGCGGTCCACCCGCAGCAGCCGGTCGTCGGCCGCCGCCAGGACCGCCGCCGGCGGGCGGAGCCCCGCCAGCAGCCGGCGGAAATCAGTCGCCACCCCGTCCCGGAGCCACTCGCGCGCCGCCCGCGGGTCGGCCCTGAGCTGGTTGGCGAAGTTGACCTCCGCCGAGCGCCGGTCAACCTCGCCCGTCCCCTCCACCATGACCCTCCGGTAGAGGTCCGCCAGCCGCCGCCAGCGGCCGATCCCCTTGACCGCGGCGAACACCCCGGGCGCGGTGAACACCGCCACCTGGGCGCGGAACGACGTGGTGACCAGCTGGGGGGCGAGCAGTGGAGTGTGGAGCAGAAGGCCACGCACCCGCGAGGGGTCTCCGGCGGCCACCTCCAGCGCCACGGTGGACCCCAGGCACAGCCCGCCGACCTCAAAGTCCACGACCCCCAGGTGGTCGAGAAGTGCCCGCACCTCCACCCCGAGGTCCCGGCTGCGGTGGGGGCCGGGGAGCGGGGCGGACCCGCCGAAGCCGGGAAGGTCAGGGATCACCAGCCGGCGCCGCCGGGAGAGCCGGGCCACCCAGCTCTCAAAGTTCTCCGCCGAACCGATGAAGCCGTGGCAGAGGACCAGGGTGGGCCCCGACCCGGCCACCACATAGCGGAAGGGCCCCTGGGGGCGCTCCCACGACCGCTCCTCCCAGCCCGCCGCCAGCGCCTCGGGGTGGGGCGCCATGGGGAAGCTCAAGGGGAGGCCGGACCCTCGTCAGGCCAGGCCGGCAGCGGGCAGCGCACCGGCCGATCCTCCCGGTACCCGAGCGCGTACTCCGCCGCCAGCTGCGTCTGGACCTCCCGGGTCCCCTCGTAGATCAGGGTGGCGCGGCTGTTGCGCAGGTAGCGCGCCGCCGGACTCTCCTCGCTGAAGCCGGTCGCCCCCTGGACCTGCAGGGCGTCGTCGGCGCAGCGGTTGGCCCGCTCCGAGTTCACCCACTTGGCCAGCGCGGACTCCCTTGAGCTGCGCCGACCCTGGTTCTTGGCCCAGCCGGCCCGCATCCAGAGCAGCCGCGCTATGTCGTAGTCACGGGCCATTCCAGCGATCATCTGCTGGACCAGCTGGAAGCGGCCGATCTCCTGGCCCTGCACCTGGCGTTGGTGCGCGTAGGCGACACTCATGTCGAGGCAGGCCCTGATGGTCCCCGCCGCCCCGCTGGCGACGCAGTATCTCCCGCTGTCCAGGCAGCTCATCGCGACCTTGAACCCCTCCCCCTCCTCGCCGATCCGGTTGGCGGCCGGCACCATAGCGTCATCGAGGTACACGACGGCGGTGTCGCTGGCCCGCAGCCCGTACTTGTGCTTGATCGGCTCGCTGCGGAGCCCCGGGCCCGCCAGATCGCGGTCCACGGCAAAGGCGGTGATCCCCCGGGTCCCCAGCTCGGGATCGACGGTGGCGAACACCAAGAGCAGGTCGGCCCGATCCCCCATGGAGATCCACACCTTCTGGCCGCGCAGACGGTACAGGTCGCCCTCCTTGTGGGCCCTGGTGCGAAGGGCGCGGACATCGCTGCCGGCGTCGGGCTCGGTCAGCGCAAAGCAGCCCTGGCGGGTTCCCTCCGCCAGAGGACGCAGCAGTCGCTGACGCTGATCCTCGGTCCCCCACTGATAGATGCCGGTGAGGCAGAGCCCGGCATGGACGGAGAGGGCGGTGCGGCAGGAGGCGTCGACGTACTCAAGCTCCTCGCAGGCGATCCCCAGGGCGAGCCAGTCCAGACCGGCTCCCCCATAGCGCTGGGGGACGCAGACCCCGGGCAGCCCCAGCTGCGCCAGCTTGGCGAACAGCTCAGGGTCGGGGTCGGAGTCCCGGTCTCGGCGCGCCACCTCCGGGGCCAGCTCGCGGGCGCCGAACTCCCGCAGCATCTCCTGGAACTGGCGCTGCTCTGCGGTCAGGTCAAGGTCGATCAAGGCTCAGCCCTGCTCGGTGTCGATCTGGGCTCGCTGGAGTCGGCCGGAGTAGTCGATGTAAACCGTCTTCCACTCGGTGAACTCGTCGAAGGCGGTGGACCCGGCCTCCCGGTGGCCGTTGCCCGTTCCCTTGACACCACCGAAGGGGAGCTGGATCTCGGCGCCGATGGTGGGAGCGTTGACGTAGACGATGCCCGCCTCGAGGCGGTCAACCGCCCACAGCGCCCGGGAGATGTCCTTGGTGTAGACGGAGAGGGACAGCCCGTATCGGGTGCCGTTGGCGATGCGAACGGCGTCCGCCAGGTCCTGGGCGGGGAGGACCGAGAGGGTTGGGCCGAAGATCTCCTCCTGAGCGATCCGCATCTCCGGGCGGACGTCGGTGAAGATCGTTGGCCAGTAGAAGTTGCCCTCCCCCAGCTCCCCCTCGTCAGCCACCTTCCCCCCCACCAGCAGCCGCGCCGACGCCTGCCTGCCGATCTCGGTGTAGGAGTGGACCCGGCGGAGCTGCTTGGCGTTGATCACCGGCCCCACGTCCGTCGCGGGGTCGAGGCCGTCGCCCAGCCGAAGCCGGGCAACCCTCCCCAGCAGCCGCTCCTGGAAGTCCCCCAGGACGCTCTGGTCCACGATCAGCCGCGAGGTGGCGGTGCAGCGCTGACCGGTGGTGCCAAAGCCCCCCCAGAGGGCGCCGTCCACCGCCAGCTCCAGGTCCGCGTCCGCGCCGACCACGATGGCGTTCTTGCCCCCGAGCTCCAGGGACACCCGCTTGCCCAGCTTGCCGCAGGTGGCGGCGATCTGGTTCCCCACCTCCATCGACCCGGTGAAGGAGATCGCCCGCACCCGAGGGTGCGCGACCAGTGGTGCGCCGGCCTCCTCACCCAGCCCGGTCACCAGGTTCAGGACCCCCTCGGGAAGTCCGGCCTCGGTGAGAATCTCGGCCAGGCGGATGGCCACCAAGGGGGTGTCCTCGGCGGGCTTGAGCACCACCGCGTTGCCGGCCAGGAGGGCGGGCATCAGCTTCCAGCAGGGGATCGCCATGGGGAAGTTCCAGGGGGTGATGCAGCCCACCACTCCGATCGGGACCCGCTCTGTGAAGCAGCGCTTGTCACGCAGCTCGCTGGGGACCACCTCCCCCACCGGCATCCGCCCCTGCCCCGCCATGTACTTGGCCATGTCGATGCCCTCTTGGACATCGCCCCTCGCCTCGGTCAGCACCTTGCCCATCTCCCGGGTCATCAGCCGAGCCAGCTCCTCCTTGCGCTCCTCCATCAGCCGCCCGGCCCTGGCGATCACCTCGGCGCGCAGCGGCATCGGGGTGCGCTGCCATCCCGGTTGGGCGGCCACCGCCGCCGAGACCGCGTCCTCCACGTCCAGCTCGCCACTCCTGGCGAAGTGGCCCAGCACCTCGCTGCGGCGGGCCGGGTTGAGCGAGTCGAAGGTGCCCCCACCCCGAGCCGCCCGCCACTCTCCGGCGATCAGGTTGCCGTAGGTACGGGGCTCGCCGTTCTCCCGGTGCTCCATCACTGGTTCCCCCCTCTCAGGACTGCCCCCTCCATCACCTCCAGCGCCAGGGCCAGCTCCTGGTCACTGAGCGTCAGAGGCGGGATCAACCGGATCACGTTGTCATCGATGCCGCAGGAGAGCAGCAGCAGCCCCTGACTCAGGCAGACGGAGCGGATCTCCTCGACCCGCTCGGCGTCGGGCTGCCCGGTGGAGTCCAAGAACTCCAGGCCGATCATCAGCCCCCGCCCGCGCACGTCCCGGGGGCCGCCCACCTCCCCCTGCCAGCGCCGGGCCGCGGCCTGGATCCGGTCCCCGAGATCGGTGGCCCGCTGCAGCAGACCCTGGCGCTCGATGACCTCAAGGGTGGCCACCGCCGCTGCGCAGGAGATTGGGTTGCCCCCAAACGTTGAGCCGTGGGCGCCCGCCGGCCACCTGTCCATCAGCTCGTGGCTGGCGACGATCGCCCCCAGCGGCAGCCCGCTGCCCAACGCCTTGGCCAGCAGCACGACGTCCGGGACCACCCCATCGTGATCCACGGCCAGCCACTTGCCGGTCCGGGCCACGCCGCTTTGGACCTCGTCGCAGATCAGGAGGATCCCGTGCCGGTCACAGATCCGCCTCAGGTTCGCGAGGAATCCCTTGGGAGGCACGATGTAGCCGCCCTCGCCCTGGATCGGCTCCACCAGGATCGCGGCAACCTCGTCGGCCGGGATCACGTGCTTGAAGAGCCGCTCCAGCTCGCGGCCCTCGGCTATCGGGCAGGGCTCCTCCGGCCCGTGGCTGCAGGTGCGAAAGCAGTAGGGGTAGGGCGTGAGGTAGACGTCGGGGAGCAGCGGCCCGTACCCCTCTCGATAGTGGACCTTGCTGGTGGTGACGCTGACCGCCCCAAAAGTGCGGCCGTGGAAGCCCCCCTGGAAGGCGATGAGCCCCCTTCGTCCGGTGACCCGGCGAGCCAGCTTGAGCGCCCCCTCCACCACCTCCGCCCCGGAGTTGGCGAAGAACACGGTGTCCAGCGGATCGGGGCAGATCGAGGCAACCTTCTCCGCCGCCTCGGTGAGACGCACGTGCTGGGTGACCACCGAGGTGTGCCAGTAGCTGTCGACCTGGCGATGCACCGCGGCGACGACATCGGGTTGCTGGTGCCCGAGGGAGGTCACGCCGATCCCGGAGCCGAAGTCGAGGTAGCGACGGCCCTCCACATCAACAAGGTATGAGCCCGCGGCGTCCTCGATCACCAGGTCGGTGTAGCGGGAGTAGGCTCCCGCCACCGCCCGCTGGTCGCGGGCCCGCCATTCCTCGGCTACCCGGCCGCCCTCGCTGGTTCCGGCGGCGCTGGATGTAGTGGTGGCCATCTCCCTAACCTCCTCGGCCCCTCGGGCCGCAGATCAACTCGACATATGGACCCGGGAATACCCGGCTTCAGCGTCGGGAGCTAGGGGGAGGGGGAAGCCCGTTGGAGTCCCACCAACGGCCCAGGCGAACCGCATCCATCGGAGAGAAAGGTAACCGCTCAGGCCGGCGCCGTGAGCGCAAGCAACGCCGCCGCCAGCACCACGAAGCCGGCGGACGGCGTACGAGGGCGAGAGCCGGCCTCGGCACAGACTCCGGTCAGCCCATACCAGCCCAGCAGCATGGCGGCGGGCAGGACCGCGCCGGAAGCGCCGCTGCGGACGGTGACCGCCCCCGAGGCCGCCACCGCCGCCGTCACCACCAGCGCCCTCAGCGTGGCCGGCCGGGGCTGGACTCCGGCCAGCCGCATCAGCCTCCAGGCCGGAGCCGCCGCCCCGGCTCCCACTCCGACCCCGACCAGGACGGCAGGGTGGGCGGGCGCGAGGGCCAGGACAAACAGCGGGGCGGGGATGGTGACCAGCAGCAGCGAGAGCCCGGTCGGGCCCCACTCCGGGCCGCCGCCCCGGCGAAGAGAGGAATCCAGCCAGGGTGAGATCCCCAGAACCAGGGCCAGCCAGAAGGGCAGCAGGAAGTTCCAGGGGAGGACTGGATCGACGACCAGCGCCAGGGCCACCGCCAGCAGGGCCGTCAGCGGAGCCGCCGCCGCCCCCAGCAGCGCCGCCGAGAGCCAGTGCCGGACGCCGAGGGCGCCCGGCGGGTGTGGCAGCGCGGAGCGCAGGCCGATCAGGTAGCAGCAGGCGGCGCCCAGGTCCAAAGCGGCGCTGGCCCAGAGCGGCAGGATGCCCATCCCGGTGGTGGCCACCACCAGCGCCGTCCCCACCCCGAAGAGCGCCTGCAGCGCCGGGCGCATCCCCTCCGGCGGCTCCGGGATCCGGGGCTCCGAACCCGAAATGATGGCGGCCTGGAGTCGGAAAGCTGCCGGGCCCGAGGGCCGCTGGCTCACCATGAGGTCGGCCTGAGGTTATCCACGATCACCTGTGGAAACTGTGAAGAAGCGCCAGCCCCGGCCTCACCCGTCGCTGGTGCCCGCCCGTCCATACCGGTCCTCGAGCCGGACCACGTCGTCCAGGTCCGGCGTCGAGACCTCGCAGATCTCGACGGTGCTGAGAGCGCGCATCCGATGGCGGCGGCCGGGCGGGATTCGGCGGCCCTCACCCGGCCCGAGGCGGTGGGACTCCAGCTTCCCGTCGCCCGCCTCCAGCTCCAGCTCCAGCTCCCCGGACAGCACCCAGACCGCCTCGTCCTTGCGCTCGTGGTATTGCAGACTCAGTTCCTCCCCGGCCTCGATGTGGAGGATCTTGCCAGCGTACCGTTCGGTGACCACGAACCAGATCTCGGAGCCCCAGGGCTTCTCCACCCGGCGCGCGGGCACCTGCCCGCCGAAGGGGTCAGGCACCGTGGTCCCCCACCACCCCGAGCTCACCCTCGAAGGCGTCGAGCAGCTCCTGCACCCGCTCGCGGCTGCTGGACTCGCAGTACACCCGCATCAACGGCTCGGTGCCGGACATCCGCACCAGCACCCAGGAGCCGTCCTCCAGCCAGTACTTGTAGCCGTCGTCGGAGCGCACCCTCGCCACCTTCAGCGCCCCCACCCGCTCCAGCGGCTGCGACTTCATCCGGTGGGACATCCGCTCCCGGACCTGCGGGTAGTCCTCGCGGGGGAAGTGGTGATCCCGGCGGGCGTAGGCGTGGGGCCCCACCAGCTCGGCGACCTCGCGCCGCAGCTGGACCAGGGGCCGCCCGGTCAGCGCCACCATCTCGGCGAACATCAGCCCGCTGAGGATCCCGTCCCGCTCCGGGATGTGGCCGCGGAAGGCGAAGCCGCCGGACTCCTCCGCGCCGAGGATGGCGTCACGCTCCCGCATCCGCGGACCCAGGTACTTGAAGCCCACCGGAAGCTCCTCCACCTCGCACCCGTAGTGCCGGCCCAGGATGTCCAGCCGCCCGGTGGTGGTGATCGAGCGGACAACCGGGCCGCGCCAGCCCCGGTTCTCGCAGAGGTGCCAGAGCAGCATGGTGGCCACCTCGAGCTGATCGACGAAGGCACCCTCCCCGTCGAAGATGCCCACTCGGTCGGCGTCCCCGTCGTTGGCGATCCCCAGGTCGAACCCGCCGCCGCGCAGCCGGGCCATCGCCTCGTCAACGTTGGGCGGGATCGGCTCCGGGTGCAGCCCCCCGAACCCCGGGTTGCGCTCGCAATGGAGCTCAGCCACCTCCGAGGCGCCACCGCCGGCGAGGTCCGCGATGTACCCGGCCCCCGCGCCGTACATGGCATCGTGGAGGATCCGCAGACCGGCCCGCCGGATCGCCGCGAGGTCCACCAGCCTTCCGATCTGCGCCCCGTACTCCGGACGGGGATCCGCCAGCTCCACCAGCCCCTGTTGGATGGCCTCATCGATCGGCATCTGCCGGACCGCGTCGGAGACCAGCACCCGGCCCACCTCCTCCTCCAGCGCGGAGACGATCTCGGGTGAGGCCGAGCCCCCGTAGTCGGGCTTGTACTTGAGGCCGTTGAACTCGGGTGGATTGTGGCTGGCGGTGACCACCACCCCGCCCAGCGCTCCCCGGGCCACCACCATCCAGGCCGCTGCCTGGGTGGGGCAGGGCCGGTCCAGCAGCAGGACGGGACGGGCGTTGGCGGCCAGCACCCGGGCGACCTCCCGGGCGAAGAGCTCCCCGCAGTAGCGGGTGTCGTGACCCACGACCACCCGGCCCTCCCGCGGCCGGCCGGCCAGATACTGGGCCACCGCCTGGCTCACCACCCGGACGTTGGCGTAGGTGAAGTCGTCGGCGACGATGCCGCGCCAGCCGTCAGTCCCGAAGCTGATCCCTGGGGCCGCCAACAGCCTTCCTCCCTGCAACCGTGGGCCGGGGCAATTGTATGGGCATCGCCCCGGCTTGTCGCCGATCCAGCCGGCTCAGAGCAGCTCTGCCCTTCCCTCTCGCTCCAGCCTCCGGACCACCTCCCCCAGCTCCTGGACCCGGTCCAGTGGACAGACCAGAAGGGCGTCCGGGGTGTCCACGACCGCCAGGCCGGAGGCGCCCACCAGGACGATCAGACGGTCGCCGGCCGACTCCACCAGCGAACCGAAGGAGTCCACCAGCAGGGTCGGCCCGCGGCTGACGTTGCCCTCGGAGTCGGCGCCACCAGCCGCGGTGGCCGCCTGGTGGAGATCCCAGAACGAACCCAGGTCGGACCACTCCAGGCTGGTGGGCAGGACTCCCAGGCGCGAGCTCCGCTCGAGCACCAACCGCTCCACCACCCCGGATGGGACCTTCCCCCATCGAGCCGGGTCGGCCCGGCCGGCCCCGGTGGCGGCTCGAACCGCCTCCAGGACCGCGGGGGCGAAGGCTTCCATCTCGGAGAGGAGGAGGCGGGCCGGCCAGGCGAAGAGGCCGGTGTTCCAGAGGTGCCGCCCCTGTCGGAGCATCGCAGCCGCGGTCTCCGAGTCCGGCTTCTCGCGGAAGCCATGGGCCGCCCGAAGCGGGGGGGCGAAGGCCGGCAGTCCCGCCGGCCGGGCGAACTCCTCCCCCTCCTCCACGTAGCCAAAGCCGGTGGCGGGCCGGGTCGGGCGCACCCCGACCGCCACCAGGGCGGGTAGCTCCCGGGCCCACCAGGCGGCCGCCAGCAGGGCGGCGGTGGTCTCCCCCTCCTGGGGCAGGTGGTGATCGGCGTGCAGGGAGACCATCACCGCCTCCGGGCGCAGCTCCAGGGCCACCAGCGCCGCCCATGCCAGCGCCGGCCCGGTGCCGCGCGGCTCGGGCTCGAGCAGCAGCCGCTCCGGGGCCAGCTCGGGAAGCTCCGCCAGGATCTGCTGGCGCTGGGCGGCCGCGGAGATCACCAGCACCTCGCCACCCAGGCGAACCGCCCGGTCGAAGGCGTGCCGCAGCAGAGTCCGTCCGTCGGGGGCCAGAGGGAGCAGGTGCTTGGGCAGGAGGCGGCGGGAGCGCGGCCACAGCCGGGTGCCGGCGCCGCCGGCGAGGATGACCGTGACCAGCTCGGGAGGAGCCGAAGGCGAGGCGCTCAGGGGAACACCTCCTCCAAGGACGGCGAAGCGGGCTCCACTCCCGCGTCGTTGGCCAGCTGGTCGCGGTAGGGGGTGCGCTCCCAGGGGAGGTCCAGGTCGCTGCGGCCGAAGTGGCCATAGGCGGCCACCTGGCGATAGATCGGTCGGCGCAGCTCCAACTCCTTGATGATCCCCGCCGGAGACAGGTCGAAGTACTCGTCCACCAGGGCGGTTATGTGCTCCCTCGGCACCCGTTCGGTCCCGAAGGTCTCCACGCCCACCCACACCGGGTGGGGCACCCCGATGGCGTAGGCCAGCTGGACCTCAAGCCGCCGGGCCAGCCCCGCCGCCACCAGGTTCTTGGCCACGAAGCGGGCCCCGTACGCTCCGGCCCGGTCCACCTTGGTGGGGTCCTTGCCGGAGAACGCTCCGCCCCCGTGGCGGCCAGCGCCGCCGTAGGTGTCCACGATGATCTTCCGCCCGGTGAGCCCGGCGTCCGCCTGGGGCCCCCCGACCACAAACCTGCCGGTGGGATTGACCAGGATCCGGGTGGCGTCGTCCAGCAACCCTTCGGGCACGGCCTTGGTGATGACCTCGGCGATCACTCCCTGGCGCACCTCCTCGGCGGAGACCTCCTCCGAGTGCTGGGCGCTGACCAGCACCGTGTCCAGCCGCCGAGGCATGCCGCTCTCGTCGTACTCCACCGTCACCTGGGACTTCCCATCCGGCCGGGCCCAGCGCAGGGCACCGGAGCGCCGCGCGGCGGCGAGCTGGCGAGCCAGCTGATGGGCGAACTGGATCGGCGCCGGCATCAGCTCGGGGGTCTCGTCACAGGCGTACCCGAACATCATGCCCTGGTCCCCCGCACCACCGTGGTCCACCCCGAGGGCGATGTCCGGGGACTGCTCATCGATGCAGACCATCACCCCGCAGGTCTCCCAGTCGAAGCCGTACTTGGCCCTCGTGTAGCCGATCGACCGGATGGTCGAGCGCACCACTTTGGGAAGATCGACGTAGCACTCGGTGGAGATCTCGCCGAGGAGGATGGCGGTGCCGGTGGTGAGGGCGGTCTCGCAGGCCACTCGGGCGAGGGGATCCTTCGCCAGGATCGCGTCCAGGACGGCATCCGAGATCTGGTCGGCCATCTTGTCGGGATGGCCCTCGGTCACCGACTCCGAGGTGAACAGGCGCCGGTCTCTCGCTGGGTTCATCGTGCCCTCCCGTCCCCACCGGAAGCCACCCGCTTGCGGCCACGGGCCTTCTCCTGTCCGGGGACACCCCTGATCTTAGGGGCGATCGCGACCCCGGCGCCGGTCTCAGGCGGTGCCCTGCTCCCAGGAGCTCAGGTAGTGCCGCTGCTCCTCGGTGAGGGTGTCGATCGCGACCCCCAGCGCCTCCAGCTTGAGACGGGCCACCTCGGCATCGATCTCGGGGGGCACCTCGTGGACCCCGGGAGCCATCTCCCCGGAGGCGGCTGCCAGGTGAGCTATCGAGAGCGCCTGGTTGGCGAAAGACATGTCCATGACCGCCGCCGGGTGGCCCTCGGCGGCCGCCAGGTTGAGCAGCCGGCCCTCGGCCAGCAGGTACAGCCGGCGGCCGTCGGCGAGCCGGTGCTCGGCGACCTCAGGACGGACCTCGCGGACCGCCTCGGTGAGCTCGTCCAGCGCCGCCAGATTGATCTCGGAGTTGAAGTGCCCGCTGTTGGCAATCACGCAACCGTCCTTGGCCGCCCCGAGGTGCTCCCGGTCGACCACGTTGCAGTCGCCGGTCACGGTGATGATCACATCGGCGATGGGAGCGGCCTCCGCCAGGGGCATGACCCGGTACCCCTCCATCACCGCCTCCAGTGCCCGGACCGGCTCCACCTCGGTGACCACCACCTGGGCGCCCATCCCCTTGGCCCGGGCGGCCAGGCCCCTGCCGCACCATCCGAAGCCGCAGATCACCATGGTCCGCCCCGCCAGCAGCAGGTTGGTGGCCCGAATCAGGCCATCGATGGTGGACTGTCCGGTCCCGTAGCGGTTGTCGAAGAGATGCTTGGTCTGGGCGTCGTTGACCGAGATCACCGGGTAGCGCAGCACTCCCTGGGCCGCCATCGCCCGCAGCCGGACCACTCCGGTGGTCGTCTCCTCGGTTCCCCCCCGCACATCGCCCATCTCGGCCGACGGACGCGAGTGGAGAGCGGTGACCAGGTCGCCCCCGTCGTCCATGGTCAGGTGCGGCCGGGCTGCCAGGACCGACTCCAGGTGGCGGTAGTAGGTGGCGCTGTCCTCGCCACGGCGGGCGTGGACGGCGATCCCCTCAGCCACAAGCCCGGCCGCCACATGGTCCTGGGTGGAGAGCGGGTTGCTGGCGCAGAGGTGGACCTCAGCACCGCCCGCACGGAGAGCGAGCATCAGGTTGGCGGTCTCGGCGGTGACGTGCAGGCAGGCGCCGATGCGCAGGCCCTTCAGCGGACGGGTCACCTCGAACCGACTGCGGATCGAGCGGAGCACCGGCATCTCCCTCGAAGCCCAGTCGATCCTCCGGGCCCCCTCCTCCGCAAGCTCGGGCGCCGAGATGTCGTAGGCGATCAACCCCTCCCCTCCGCTCACAGGGAGAGCAGTGCCTCGACCCGGGCACCCTCACCCAGCCGGCCTCGCCCCCCCAGGTCCAGCAGCTCGATGAGGAAGCCGTAGGCCACCACCTCACCCCCCAGGGCTTCGATCAGCTCCCGGGTCGCGACCGCCGTCCCCCCGGTGGCCAGAAGGTCATCCACCACCAGCACCCGCTGACCGGGCGAGATGGCGTCCTTGTGCATCTCCAGCACCGCCTCCCCGTACTCCAAGGAGTACGTGGCGCTGAGGGTGGCCCAGGGCAGCTTGCCCGCCTTGCGCACCGGAACGACGCCCAGCCCGAGCTGGTAGGCGATCACCGCGCCGAAGGTGAACCCCCGCGATTCGATGGTGGCGACGACATCCACCGAGGTCGCCTGAAAGCGCTCGGCGAGGCGGTCACACGCCGTGCGGAAGGCGGCAGCCGACGCTAGAAGTGGGGTGATGTCCCGGAACAGCACCCCCTCCCTCGGGTAGTCGGGGATGTCCCGGATGAACGACCGGAGGTCCATTGCCATGGTCTCTGTCTCCAGCCTCACCCGATCATGGTATTGGGTCCGAGGGCCGCACCGGGCAGGTGGCACCCGCGCTCTCTCCACCCCCGACCCCCTTGCTCAACGCGGGGAATCAGAGGTGGCGCGCCCCAGCTGAGGTCTGTGACCACAGGGCCCCGAGAGCCGCCATCAGGACCGCGCCCAAGGCTATCGGTCCCACCACCAGGCCGATGTGGGTGGCCTTCTCCAGGACGGCGAAGCCCACCGCCACGACCACCACCGCCCCGGCGATCGCGGGCCACCGAGTGACTCGGAGCCCGGCCAGCACGTGCCCCAGCCGGGGCAGGTGCATCGCCACCCAACCGGCCACCCATCCGACCACCAGCCCCAGTCCCAGCCCCGCCAGAACGTCGAGCGGCCAGTGGATGCCGGTGAGGACCCGGGCCCACCCCACCCCGGCGATGATGAG
>DAHUYV010000125.1 GCA_027306885.1 Candidatus Dormiibacterota bacterium | reverse complement strand
GCGCCCGGGAGAGCTAGCCCGAGTGCCCCGAGGCCAGCTGCCCGATCTTGACGCCGAGCACCAGGACCGCCAGCACCAGGTACCCCCGGAGGCCGTACATCGCCACCTTCTGGCCGAGCGACCAGACCGGCGGCCGGAGGGTGTTGAGGGGGGGCATCCGCCAGACCTGGCGGTCGGCGCCCACCATCCGCTGCCGCTCCGAGGCTCCCGCCCGCCGGCGCGACTCCAGCCCCAGGGCGCCGAGGGCCAGGCCGCCCAGGACCGCGGTGACGAGGGTGAAGGGGACCAGAGGCATGTTGGGGATGACCGTCGTCACCGTGAGGATGAGGGAGAGCAGGACCAGCACCCCTACGATCACGCTGGCGGCGACGTTCTGACGGAACGAGTTCACCCAGGGGCCGAGCACCTCGGCGTCGTTGCAGAGCAGGAGGAGGAAGACGATCGCCGAGGGCAGCAGCACGCCGGCGAGCACCTGGACTCCGGTGGTGATGAGGCCGAGTGGGGCGGAGGGGATGAGGACCAGGGCGGCGGCCACCGCGATCATGGCGGCGAAGGAGAGGTAGAAGCCCTTGGCGTCGCCGACGCTGCGGTGCAGCGAGTGCTTCATCCCAAAGACGTCGGCGATGGCGTAAGAGGTGGAGAGGGTGACCGCCGAGGCCCCGATCACCGAGGCGTTGACCAGCACCACGGCGAAGATGGCGGCCGAGGCCGGGCCCACGGTGTGCTGAAGGCCGCGGGCCACGGTGAGGCCGGACCCGAAGCTTCCGGCCAGGTGGGTGCCGGAGAAGGCGAACGCCGTGGCCACCATGATGGCGGCGGCCCCGGCGGTGGTGATCACCGCCCCGATCGAGGTGTCCGCCAGCTCGTACTTCAGCCAGCGGGTGGTGATGCGCTTGTCGATCACGTTGGACTGCTGGAAGAAGAGCTGCCAGGGGGCGATGGTGGTCCCCACCACCGCGATCACGAACAGCACCGAGGTGGCGTCGAACCCTCCCCGGACTCCGGGGTGGGTGATCCCGGTGATGATGGCGGGCGCGGTGGGGTGCGAGAGCGCGGCGAGGGGGAACATCAGAAGGCTGGTGGTGATGAAGACGAACATGAAGCGCTCCCAGCGGTGGAAGCTCCCGGTGGCGACCATCACCAGCAGCCCGGCGGCCACGATCGGCACCGAGGCCAGCGGGGGGACCCCGAAGTAGCGGAGCCCGAGGTCCACCCCGATGAACTCGGTCACGAGGGTGAGGAAGTTGAGCACGAAGAGGTCGCCCACCGAGAAGGCCGCCCAGAAGCGCCCGAAGCGCTCGCGGATGAGCCGGGCGTGGCCGACACCGGTCACCGCCCCGAGGCGCACCACCATCTCCTGGGCGACGATGAGGGTGGGAATCAGGAGGACCAGCACCCAGAGCAGGCTGGCGCCGTAGTCCTGGCCCGCCTGGGCGTAGGTGGCGACCCCGCCGGCGTCGTTGTCGCCCACCATGACGATCAGCCCCGGCCCCATGATCGCGGCGAGCGTCAGGAGCCGCCGTGACCACGGGCGCGGACGGTCGGAGTCCCACTTGGGAATTCGCCCCAGAGCCCCCCGGATCTCGCCCTCGTGGGCGGGGTCCAGGACCGCCGAGCCCGGTGGGGACACCGGGCGGAGTTCCTTTGGCATCACGACCCTCCTGGCTGCATCAACTGACGTGCGGGGCGCACGCCAGGAGGCCGCTCGGGTCTGGCTAGAGGCTCAGGGCGCGCGCGAGGCGGTGGTTACCAGGCGGTCTACTTGACCCGTCCATGCTCACCTCCGTGCCTCGATCAAGCGGTGCCCGCCCAGAGAGGCCTGCCAACCGGCGGGGCCGGCACCGCATACCGCGCCTTGGCGCACCGATATGCTACCAGGGTGAGTTCGCCCCCAGACCCGCCACCGAACTCCGACAAGGGCTGAGGTGGCCTCCGCCCCGGCCGGTCGCCCAGCCCGCCTCCGGCGGCGCCGCCGGCTCCTCTCGACGAGGTCGGTCCAGGCGTCCCTGGTGTCGCTCACCCAGCTGCGGTCGCTCTCCGCGACCGACCAGGAGGGCGGGGGGGCCGGGCGGCTGGTGGACGTTGTCGTGCGCTGGACCGGCAACGACGCCTACCCCCCGGTGAGCGGGGTGGTGGTCCAATTGGGGGAGCACCAGATCTTCGTGCCCACCGCCAGCCTGGTGCGCTTCGACGCCAGGGCGCTGGTGGTGCGCACCCTGGACCCGCTGGCCGCCGGATTCGCCCGGCGGGAGGGTGAGCTGCGGCTGGTGCAGGACGTCCTCGGGCGGCAGCTGGTCGATGTCGACGGGGTCAAGGTGCTCCGGGCCGAGGAGCTCTACCTGGCGCAGCTGCTCGGCCGGATGCGCCTGGTGGCCGTGGCCGGAGAGCCGCGCAGCTGGGTGGGCCGCCTGCTCACCGCGGGCCGGGGCGATCGGCAGGGGCTGGTGGACTGGTCGGCGGTCCAGCCCTTCGGCGAGCCCGGGTCCGAGCTCCGGCTGCAGGTCCCCCATGAGGACCTGCGGCGGCTGCACCCGGGTGAGCTCGCCGACCTCCTGGAGGAGCTCGACCGGCCGGCCCGGGATGAGCTGACCACCGCGCTCGACCCCTCCGCCGTGGCCGACGCCCTTGAGGAGATGGAGCCGGAGCGCATCGAGGACATCCTCCGCGACGCCTCCCCGCAGCGCGCCGCCGAGCTGGTGGCCGCCATGGAGCCGGACGAGGCGGTGGACGCGCTCCGCGACATGGAGCGCGCCGAGGCCGATGCCATCATCGCCCAGCTGCCGGCCGACGCGGCGCGCCAGCTCACCGAGCTCCTGGGGTACCCCGAGAC
>DAHUYV010000124.1 GCA_027306885.1 Candidatus Dormiibacterota bacterium | reverse complement strand
AGGGGAACCAGGTTCCTTGGGCGGCCCTCCAGGGCGGGGTGCTGATGGAGGACGAGCTCGGGCACTTCGAGGTCTGCAGCTCGGTGAGCAATCCTCTCCCGGTCGGCGGCGACCCCAACGTCTTCCAGACCTGCAACGGGGGGTCTGAGGCGGCCAGCACAACCGGGCCCGAGCAGGGCTGCAACTTCAGCACCGGCAACTGCCCCGGGGCCACGACCCAGGCGGGGCTCGCCTGTCCGCCGCCACCGGGCTCCAGCTCACCCAACTTTGGGGAGGGGCTGTCCTGCGAGTACTCTGACGGGCTCTGCATGCCCAAGGGGCCGCGGCCGATCAGCAATGACGGGGCCGTCACGACCGCGAACTGGCCGGTGGCGGGTTGCCAGGTGGACGTGACCCAGAACGGGGACCTCGACTTCGACGGCACCCCCTACCAGCCGGACTGGCCCAACGGCCAGCCCAACCATCCGACCAGCTTCGCCTACCTGGGTCCGTTCACCAACGGCTCGACGCCGTATCCCCAGGTCCAGTTCGAGTCCGACGTCCTGGCGTCGGAAGCCTTCTGCAACGTGCAGACCGGAATCGGCTGTTCGGTTCCGCCGGTGGGGGCCTCCTTCTACCCCTTCTGGAGTCTCGGGCGGGGATCCCTCGCCACATGTGGTGGGGGCAACCGCGGCGGGTCCAACGGCAGTCAAGGCTGTGGTCAGGGCGGCCAGGGGGAGGGCGCCAGCCCGACCGCTGGCGGCATCCCCGGGGCCTCCTGCCTCTGGAACTTCGGGAGCGTGATCCCCGGCACCACGGTCACCAGCTTCGGCGGCGACGCCCAGTACGGCAGCGCCAACCTGCTGAGGTACGGTGGGACCGCGGCCAGCCAGGTGATGCCCAATCCGCAGCTGGGCTGCGGCGGCGGCTCTCACTGAGGAGGTGCGGGGCCGACCCAGAGGGGTCGGCCCCGCACGACCCCGGACCCGCGGGAAGGACGAGGGTCGACTCGAACGGGCGCCGGGCACGGCGGCGGCTCCGGTGCTAGGGTGACCGGATGACGATCCTGAGTCGTCCGGGTCCAACGTTCGGTGGGCTCGTGGCAGTCGGGGCCGCGGGGCTCCTCCTCTTTCTCTCCGGGTGCGGGGGGCCGGCGCAGCTTGCGGGGAGTTCGGCGACCGCGGGCCCGAGCGCCTCAGCCCCTCCCTCCAACAGCTCGACGGTGCCGCGCGTCCCGACCCCTGAGCCGACCGTATCGGGGCCCCCGTCGGCAGCGCCGAGCCAGTCTCCCGGAGGACCGGTGGCGGTCGACCTCGGGGACAACGGGAGGACCATCGTGGTGATGGTGGGGCAGGAGGTGGTGGTCACGGTGCCCAATCCCACCGAGCGGGAGCTCAGCCGCGAGATGGTGAGATGCTCCAACCTGGCGGTCCTCGGACCGCTGGCGTCGGCCCCGCCCGCGCCCCACCTGGTCTCGGTCCTGCAGGTGCCGTTCAAGGCGCTGGAGGTGGGGTCGGCCACCATCACCGCGGTGGGCCTGCTGCCGCTCTCGGTGGTGGTGGAGGTGGTTTCGGCCTGACCGCCCGAGCGGCGTCTCAATGGCTGAGCCGAGCGCCCGCTCCAGCCGCTCCTCTGATCTGAGGGCGTGGGGGGGAGGGGGCTGTCCAGGGCCTGGTGGCATGAGTCCGCTCAGATGGCCCAGAGGGTCCAGAGCGGAGTGCCCAGCGGTCGGCGGGCAGTTGCCGCTGCGGCTGCGGCGCCGGTGTCGCTGGGCGCCGCGGCGCCAGAGCCCACCGGGAAGCGGGACTCTTTTTGGTCTTGGTCGGGGAGACAGGACTCGAACCTGCGACCCCCAGTCCCCCAGACTGGTGCGCTAACCATCTGCGCCACTCCCCGCCGACCCGGATGAGCATATCAGCCGCCATATAATTCGGCGGTAGGGGGAAGCCTGAGGAGAGTTCGCATGCCCTGGATGCGCCGCTGTGCCAACTGCGACCGGGAGTTTCCCATCTATCGGCTGGCGGCGGTGCTGCTTGACGGGGAGATCAGCTCGCTCTGCCCCGGCTGCATGCAGTCGCAGCACGACCGGATCCAGATCCCCTACGCCCCGCAGGCCCCGGGGGCGGCCCAGACCAGCACCTCCCGGACCTCGTGGTAGCGGCTCCACAGGAGCCCTTTCGCCAGCGACTCGTGGCGGCCGTGGCGGCGAAGGGATCGGCCCTCTGCGTCGGCATCGATCCCGCCGCCGCCGAGCTTCCGGCCCACCTGGGCCAAGGCGTTGAGGCGGCTCGCCAGTTCTGCCTCCAGCTGATCGAGGCAACCGGGTCTCTGGCCGCGGCCTTCAAGCCCAACGCCGCCTTCTTCGAGGCGATGGGCGGCGGCGGCTGGGAGCTTCTCCGGGAGGTGGTTCGGGAGGCCTCGCGTCACGCCCTGGTGGTGGTGGACGCCAAGCGGGGGGACATCGGCCACACCGCCGCGGCCTACGCGGCCGCCATCTTCGATCAGCTCGGCGCCGACGCCTGCACGGTCAATCCCTACCTGGGGCGAGATTCGCTCCGTCCCTTCCTGGAGCGCCAAGACCGGATGGCCTTCGTCGTGTGCCGTACCAGCAACCCGGGGGCGGCTGACCTCCAGGATCTGAGGGTCGCCCCGGATGGGCAGCCTCTCTACCTGTGGGTGGCGGCCGCGGTGGCGGCATGGGCCAGCGAGCCTCCGGGCGGGACGGCGGGCCTGGTGGTGGGGAGCACCTGGCCGGAGGAGCTGGGCCGGGTGCGGAAGGTGGCCCCGGAGCTGCCCCTCCTGCTCCCCGGGATCGGCGCCCAGGGCGGCGACCTCGAGGCCTGCGTCGGACAGCTGGCGAGTCACGCCACTCCGTACCTGATCTCGGTGTCACGGGGGATCGCTGGCGCCTCCTCCGGCCCGGACTTCGCGGCGGCGGCGGGGCGGGCCGCGGCTTCGTTCCGCGCCCGGATCGCGGCGGCGCAGAGAGCCGCCTAGCACCAACCGGGGTCCCGAGGGCTCGGGCGTCCGCCGGGCTCGCCCTCCGCGGTCTCACAGCGGTCCCGACCGAGAGCCGGCTGGCCCGGCCCGCCGCCGGGCTGGGGCCGCTGTCCTCGCCCGTGATGCGCGGTCTTGGGCAGCGCTGGCGACCGGCTACCTAGTAGCCTTGGGTCATGCCGCGCCGATTCGGGGTGGTGGTGGTGGTGGCCGCGGCAGCGGCGCTGGGGGG
>DAHUYV010000097.1 GCA_027306885.1 Candidatus Dormiibacterota bacterium | reverse complement strand
CCATGAGCTTGGTGAGCTGCTTGGCGGATCGGCGCTGCCGCCAGTCCGCATCGAACAGCGGGCCGTCCTCCCGCTCCACGCGAAACCCGCCGAGCAGCCGGATCCGCAGCGCCGCGATGGGCCGCCCCGGTGACGGCGACGAACCCGGACCGGTGACTCCCCAGGCAGCCCCGATCACTTCCGGCGCCCTGAGGATCGCCATCTGATGCGGCCCCGGCGCGGACAGCGACCCTTGACCCAGAGCCCTTCCCTCTCGACGGGCCTGGAGAAGTGGCGGCCCCCGGTGCCCCGCGGCCCGTGAGCCACCGCCGTCGTGCGGTCCTGCCCGCGGGCTCCGGGAATTTCGGCTCGGAGAACCGCGGGGATCGAGCCCCGATCCACTGCATCGCCTCCGTGCTCGCCCCCTCTCCGCGCCGGCGGTCGAGGGAAGAGCACGCACGATCCGCTACCCAACGGAAGATTGCCACCGAGCGCGCCGAGCGCGCCCCCGTCCCCTGGTGCCTCTCCGGGCGATCCCTCCCATCCCCATCCGCGACCCGCTGCTGCTGAATGCTAGATTCGGAGGTTTGCAGTGTCAAGGCCCACCGTGCCGCGGCGGGAATGGCACCCTGGGACGATCGTTCCCGCGGCCAGCAATGACACCGAGGGCGGGCCCTCGGAGACCGCCAGCGTGGGGAGACCGCTCGAGCTCCGGGGGCGGTGCGGGTTGGGGGAGTGCCCGCGGGCCAGCTGCCGGCAGTTGCGCCAGCTGGAGATGGGGCGGCCGCCGGTCCCCCCTCCTCTCTGCGGCTCCGGCCCGGTCTCAAAGGGAGCGCCCGGATCGGGACCCGGCCGGGCCGGCCCCGGTTGTGAGGTGAGTCAGCGGCCGGCCACCGGCGGGATCTCCAGCCCGGAGCGTGAATGGAGTGAGCTGGGCCGCTTCGGGGCGGGCCGACGGAGGAGCCGGAAGTGGCCCTTTGGATCCCTCCGGCGGGAAGTACGGTGCTCCAGCGGCCGGGCGATGTGGAACCGCAGCGGAATCGAGGTGGAAGCCGTCGCCCATATCCTGCGCTGACGTCGCCGGCGGGGACAGGGGGATGGGCCCCTCCGCTGGTCGTGTGCGGGAGGATGACCCGATGAGATGTCCGCAGTGCGGAGCCCTCACCCAGGAAGACCAGTGGAACTGCGGCTCCTGCCGCATCAATCTGTACTGGGCCACCCATCATTACGGCTCGCTGGCTGGGATCCGGACGGGGCAGGGATTGGCCTCGCGCCCCGCCACGCCGCAGTTCCTGCTTTCCGTCCATCGGAACGCGATGGAGGAGCGGGAGGCAAGTGGCGGCCGGATCGAGAGTCGCGTCCGGCAGATTGCCCGCCGGGCGATGCCCCCCGAGGGTTAGCGCCGCCCTTCTGGCTGAATCCGAGAGCCAGGGGCGCTGGGCGGGGTGCCGGGGCGGGGCCAACCGACGCGGGAGAAGGCTGCTGTCCGCAAAGCCGCGGCCGCGCGAGCGTCGACCAACCAGCTTGACGACCGGGACCGGCATAGGCCCCATCACTGGAGGCTCTGTCCCGCCGCCCCGCTGGGACTCACCGGCCGGGCGTCCCCGCCCTCGGCCGGACGGCGTCTGACGTCGCGGGGCCGGCCGGCCGCTCCCCAGAGGGCCGCCCTGACGGGGAGGGCGGCGGGGCCAGGGACCGCCGGTGCAGGTACCAGGCGGCGGCCAGCCGGACCCCCTCGCGGAGCGGGACGAGCGGCCGGAAGCCGAGTTCCTGGCGGGCCCGGCCGATCGCGTGGCGGTTGTCGGTGCCGAAGAGCACCACCCCCAACCTGGTCAGCGGCGGCTGCCTGCGCGTCCCGGTCCACCCGGCCAGCCGCTCGGCGGCGGCGCCAACGGCGTAGAGGGCGCGGTACGGAGCGTGGACCCACGGCGGGCGGGCCCCGACCTCCTCCGCGATCGCTCGCAGGAACTCCAGCTGGGAGAGGGGCGAATCGTTGGCGATGTTGTAGGCTCGCCCCAAGGCTTGGGGCTCATCGAGCGCCCGCAGGAGCCCCTGCACCACGTCGCTCACGTACACGAAGGGCAGGGCGTTGCGCCCCGAGCCGACGATGAGCCCTCTGCCGGAGACGACGCGA
>DAHUYV010000073.1 GCA_027306885.1 Candidatus Dormiibacterota bacterium | reverse complement strand
CCTGACCCGGTGGCCTCCCTCCAGCAGCCGGGGGACCAGATGTCGGCCGAGGAAGCCGTTCCCGCCCGTGACCAGGATCTCCATCCCCGCCCCTAAGCCGCGACCGATTCCGGGCGCCCAAGGAACCACTCGACGCTGCGGTGGACGCCCTCCCGCACTCCCACCTGCGGCGAGAACCCCAGCTCCTGCCGAGCCCTTGCGACCAGGAAGCGATTCTCGCCGCCCAGCAGCTGGATCCCGTAGCGGGTGAGCGGCGGCGCCTTGCCCGTCAGCCGGCCGGCGGCCTCGGCCGCCGCCCCCACCATCAGCGTCAGCCGGTAGGGCAG
This sequence comes from Candidatus Dormiibacterota bacterium, assembly GCA_027306885.1. GTDB lineage: Bacteria > Chloroflexota > Dormibacteria > Aeolococcales > Bog-877 > JAJYXT01. Next base: position 3,710 of record DAHUYV010000073.1, on the reverse strand, counting down.
CCGCCTTCTCGGGGCCGGTACCCCGAGCTCGGCGGCGATCGCCGAGAGGAACTCCAGCTGGGTCACGGGCTCGTCGTTGACCAGGAGATAGGTCCTTCCGGCCGCCTCCTTCGATTCGCCGGCGAGCAGGAGGCCCTGGGCGGCGTCGCCGACATAGACCAGGGGGAGGTGGTTGTGTCCGGCGCCGAACATCACCATCCGGCGCTGCTGGATGAGGGAGGCGAAGCGGGCGAAGCTGGCGAGATCCCCGGGGCCGTAGATCCATCCCGGGCGGACCACCGTCACCGGCGCCGCCCGCTCCCGCACCAGGGTGGCCACCAGCCGCTCACCGGCCAGCTTCGAGCGACTGTAGGGGTTGGGTTCGCCCCGGAGCGGGGAGTCCTCGTTGGCGATCCCACCCACGTCGTTGCCGTGCACCGTCACCGAGCTCACATGGACCACGCGGCGCACCCCCGCCAGGACCGCCACCTCGAGCAGGGTCTGGAGGCCCAGTACGTTGGTCGCCAGGTACTCAGCCGGCGGACCCGTCGGCCCGGTCCGAGCGGCGCAGTGGAAGACCAGGTCCACACCGGTCAGGGCGCGCTCCAGAGAGCTGCGGTCGCGCAGGTCGCCGCGACAGACCTCGACCTCTCCCCTGCTCCAGGGCAGTGGTTCGCTCGGCATGACCAGCGCCCGCGGCCGCTCGCCCCGCTCCACCAGAAGGGAGGTCAGGTGGCTGCCGAGCAGGCCGGTGGCCCCGGTCACAAGGCTGGTCATCGAGCTCGGCCCGGCCGGAGCCGGGATCGGCCCCGCGGCTGGGCGGCTGGCGCCGTCACGCGGCCCCCTCCTCGGCAACCGGGAGGTGGGGCCGGACCATGCTCAGGACGCGGCGCAGGTTCAGCCCCATGGCGCGCAGGCAGAGGGTTCCGCTGGCCACCATGAGGACCGCGGTCCAGGGGTGGGAGAAGAGGAACATCGCCCCCACCGCGGACCGGCTGACGCCGAACAGGCCGGAGAAGATCAGCAGGCCCACCACCTCATTGCTGCCGATCTGGCCCGGCGGGGTGGGGAGGATGTAGGCCAGGTTGTACAGGGTGTACCCGTACAGGACCACGGCGAAGGGCACACTGGCCGCGACCGCGCGAAACGCCAGGAAGCAGAAGAGCGAATCCAGCCCCACCGCGACCGCGGTGTAGCCGCAGGAGATCAGCAGCAGTCGCGGCTGCCCCGCCAGCCGGAGCAGGGTGTCGGTGAAGCCGGCAACGAACGGCGCCACCTGGGGGCGAGCCCGACGCGGCACCAGCCTCTCCACAGCGCTGGTCAGCCAACCGAGCGCCGGCTCCCGCCGCCAGGCGACCAGCGCCAGGGCCAGAGCCCCCAGCACCAGGGCCGAGAGGATCAGCAGGAGTAGGGACAAGAGCGGCCGGGTCAGCGGCAGGTGGGCGATGGGGAGGAGCATGAGCAGGGCGACCGCCGGCAGCAGGTCGAGCGCCTTGTCCATGGTCACGGTGGGAAGCGACTGGGCAACCGGGATGCCGTTGGACCGCCGGAGCAGCAGGCTCTTGGCCAGCTCGCCGCCTCGGACCGGCAGCATCCAGTTGAGGAAGATGGCGACCATGTAGATGCCCACCGCCCGGGGAGCGCTCACCTGGGCCGGCCTCAGAAGCCGGCGCCAGCGCAGCGCCCGCACCACCCAGGCGCCAAGGAACACAACGCCGCTCAGCCCGGCGAGGAGGATGTCCAGGTGGTCGAGCCGCCGGACCACCCCGCCGAAGCTGACCACCCGGAGAAACGCGTAGACCATCAGCGCCCCGACGGCGAGGCCCGCGGAGCTGCGCACCGCCACCGAGCGCGACCAGTAGGGAGCCGCCCCCGACCCGACGCGGCGAGGCTCAGCCCGGGCGGCCATCGGTCACCCCCGCAGATCCACCGCCCTTCCCGGAGACGGCAGCGCCGGCCCTGCGGGCGGGCGGCAGCCCCCCCTCATGCGCCGCCCGGTGGCAGGTGGGACAGAGAGCGATGAACTCACCCGCCCGGTGGGAGGGGAGCAGCAGCCGCTGCCGCCACTGGTGGGCTCCGACGTCCTCCCCCTGGTGCCCGCAACGCTGACAGCTGTGGCCCGCGCGCCGCAGGGCTTCCTCCCTGCCGGCCCGCAGTTGACGGCGGTGATAGGTGTCGAGGGCCACGTGGAACCCCATGCCCAGCGCCAGCGGCCGCAGGCGCCGAAGGCGGGCCGCGACCAGGCCGACCGCCAGCAGGGCCGCCGGGTGATGGAGGGACCGGGTGCCCCACTGGCCCGGCGGATCGGGCTGGTTGAAGAGGCGGATCGCCGCCCGAGGGCTGAGCCGGCGGCGGCGGGCGAGGAACCACAGATAGTGGTCGACGTCGATCAGAATGCTGGCGGCCCAGGCGGGCAGGACCTGCCATCCGAGCAGCGGGGCCAGGACCGCGGCCCCCGCCGTGGACAGGGCGACGTGATCTCTCACCCGCACCTCAGGTCCCCACCCGCAACCGGGCTGGAGCGGTGGCCAGGTAGCCCTGCTCTCGGTACCAGGCGAGGCTGCGGACGACGCCGGTGCTGAGGTCGGTCTGCGGAACGAAGCCCAGAAGGCGCCCCGACTTGGCGATGTCGTACACCCGGCTGTGGGTGAGGAAGTCGAGGCGGCCCCTGGTCAGCGGCGCGGCGCGCCGGAGGCGGGGGGGCAGGAGGTCGCCGAAGGTGGCGACGGCTCGGGCCGCCGGCAGGGGTATGCGCCCGGCCGGGAGGGTGGTGCCCCCGGCCCGGGCGATGGACGCCGCCAGGCCGACCAACGACACCGGCTGCGGACCGGCGATGTTGAAGCACTCGCCGACCGCCAGCGGACTCCGGCCGCAGAGCACGAGGGCATCGACCATGTCGTCGATGTAGATCGGATGGAGCCAGATCGGCCGACGACCGATCGGCCAGAAGCGCTGGCCGAGCACCGCACGGAAGAATCCCAAGAGGTGAAGGTCGCCGGGCCCGTACACCAGACCCGGCCGGGCTATGACCGCCGGGAGCCCGGCGTGGATCTCCGAGCGCACCGCGCTCTCCGCCTCGGCCTTGGTCGCCTCGTAGATGTTGGTCGGCCGCAGCGGAGCGGACTCGTCCGCCGGGTGGTCGCCGGTGACGCCCAGCACCCCAGTGGTGCTGCAGTGCACCAGCCGGCGGAGCCCGGGCTCCCGCCGGGCGGCGGCGATCAGCAGACTGGTCCCCGTCACGTGGGTCCGGCGGTACTCCTCGCGGCGGACCCCGGGAACCAGCAGCCGTCCGGCCAGGTGGTACACGGTGGCGACGCCGCGGAGGGCGTCTGCCAGCGCCGCCGCATCCTCGATCTCTCCCACCACCGGCTCCGCCCCCTGCTCGGCGAGCCTCGCGGCCTTGGCCGGGGAGCGCGCCAGGACGCGCACCCGGGCGCCGTCGGCCAGAAGGCGACCCACAAGGGCCGCACCGAGGAAGCCGGTGGCGCCGGTGACCAGCGTCAGCTCGCCGGCCCGCCCAGGCGAGGTGGGTGGCGGAGGGGTCACGGAGCCGGCGCCCGGCTGGCGACCGGCCCCCGGCCCCAGCCGGCGGCCAGCCGGGTGCGGGCGACCTCAGCGACCACCCTGGCCACGGTGGGCTGGTGGACCAGCATGTTGGTGTAGGCGGCGTTGGCCAGCGGGCAGTAGCACTCGCCGGCCTTGATGCTCTGCCGCAGTTCGGCGGCCCGGCC
>DAHUYV010000067.1 GCA_027306885.1 Candidatus Dormiibacterota bacterium | reverse complement strand
GTGGCCGAGCGGCGGCCGGCATGGTATACCGTCGATCCGGGAAGGCGGTGTCGCCTTCCGTGCGCACCGGGTCGCTGGGGAGCCGACCGAACCGACTCCCTCGCCCGCCAAGAGCGGCTTCCAGCGGCCCATCCAGCGCGGGAGCGGAGGAATCTGGCAGTGGACCTCACCCACCTCGCCATCGCGCCCTGGGACCTGGTGGTCCGGTCGCTCACCATCTACCTGGTCCTGATGATCGCCCTGCGCCTCTTCGGCAAGCGAGAACTGGGCCAGATGACCATATTCGACCTCGTCCTGGTGCTGCTGGTCGCCAACGCCGTCCAGCCGGCGATGACCGGCCCGGACAGCTCACTCCTCGGGGGCCTCCTGATCATCGGCACCCTTTTTGTCGCCAACCTCGGCCTCGGCTACGCCCGGGTGCGCGCCCGCTGGCTGGACCGGGTGTTGCGTCCCGCACCCACGGTTCTGGGCCGAGATGGCGCCTGGGACCCGGCCGCGCTCCGCCGGGAGGGGGTGGATCTCGAGGATGCCGAGATGGCGCTCCGGGAGCATGGAGTGGCTGGGATCGGCGACGCTGAGCTGGTGGAGATGGAGAGTGACGGCAGCATCAGTGTGGTGCCGCAGCAGGTGGCCGGGCGGGCTCGACCGAGGCGGCGGGTGCGCCTCGTGCGCCGAGTGTGAGCCTGTCGCCGACTAGCTGTCGATGGGACCGCCTAGCCCGGCCAGAACCCTGAGGGCCCGGCGCAGGCTCGAGGCATCGGCGCCGGCGAGAGCCGCGTCTTGTCCATCGACCGCCTGGGCCACCACCTCCGCTGCCCGCCTCCCACGGGTGGTGAGGTGGAGCCTCACCAGGCGGCGGTCCTTCGAGTCCCTCTCCGCAGCCAGGTAGCCGCGGTCGGCCAGGGTCTCGGCCAGGCGGCTGGTGGCCTGCTTGGTGGTCGCAAGGGGCCGGGCCAACTCGCTGATCGTCGCCGGACTCCGGGCGAGCTGCCCCACAATCCAGCTCCCCGAGCCGGGCAGGTCGTCCATCCCGGCGGCCGACAGCGCCGTCCGAATCGCCCGCCCATACGAGCGGAGCGCCAGAGAGAGCAGGACCGGGATCGCTGGGTCTCCAGGGACCGGGCCGGGACCTCCCCGCGGTAGTTGGTCATCGTTGTTGACGATCGCCATTGCTTACCAATATCCTAATCGATGGCGGCCGCGGCCACAGTTGCGATCCAGGGAGGCACCAAAATGGGCGCAAGAGTCCGGAACCCCATCTCAGATCGGGAGCGTGCCTGGGCCGCGCTCATCGCGGTGGGGGTGGTGGCTTACATCGCCGTCGACGCGCTTCTGCTCCGCCTGGAGCCGGGGTACAGCCTGATCCACAACGCCGAGAGCGACTATGCCGTCGGCCCCTACGGTTGGCTGATGGGGATCAATTTCCTGCTGCGGGGCGGGGTCGGGGTGATCGCTGGTACCCAGCTCTGGGAGCGCCTTCGCGGCTCGACTGGAGGGTGGGCGGGAGCCGCCCTGCTGACGATGTGGGGAGTCGCCTCGGGGCTGCTGGCGCTCTTCCCGGACGACCCCCCGGGACATCCGGCGACGGCGGCGGGTGAGATCCATCTGCAACTGGCCCTGGTGGCGTTCTTGGCGGTGGCGGCGGGCACGATCCTGGTCAGCCTCCAGCTGCGCCGCGACCCGGTTCTGGGGG
>DAHUYV010000054.1 GCA_027306885.1 Candidatus Dormiibacterota bacterium | reverse complement strand
CGGCCGACCCCCGGGTGCTGGAGCTCCACGAGGTGGCCGGCGACGACTGCTATCTGGCCAAGGTGCGGGTGCCCTCGCCGGCGGCGCTGGCCCAGTTCCTGGCCGAGCTGCGCGAGCGCCTTCCGGGGCTCTCCACCCGCTCATCGGTGGTGCTGCGTTCCTGCTTCGAGCGCCCGCTGGGCGCGGCACCCACGCCGCCGACTTAAGAGCCCCCGAGCCCCGTGGTGGACGCCAGGGGCGGCGGCAGCCGCATGCCGGGGACGCGAAGCACCCACTGACGAGTTCCGCCTGCCCCAGGGCGGCGGGTTCAGGAGGAGCCGGAGGCGGCCCGCCATGGCGGTGCTCAGGGCCGCCGCGCCGCCCGTCCGCGGGCGGGTTGCCGCCTGGCCGGTTGCCGCGCCCACCCGCCCCCCTCCGGGGAGGGCCCGCGGCTCACCGCGTCCGGCCTGCGGAAGGAGCGGCGAGTTCCCCTGGGGCCCCGCGGACCCCCGACCTCAGAACTCCTCGTCTTCGTCGAGGTCCTCATGGTCGTCGACCGCCGGCCCGTCCACCTCCTCGGGGTCGTCATCGCCGAACTCCCCGAAGCCCTCGTCCAGCGCGGCCCCGGAGCGCACCGGCGGGGACCCCAGCAGCTCCGAATCTTCGTCATCGTCGGGGACCGGCTCAGAGTCCCGAGCCAAGAGGGCCTCCTTGGCGTAGGGCCGGTACTCGGCCTCCTTGCCCTTGCGGACCGGGAAGGCCACCGTGCCGGCGGCCTCCGGCGCCTGGAACATCTCCCGGATCAGGAGCTGCACCGAGCCCGCCTCCACCCGGGTCACCCCTCCCTGGTACTGGCCGCCGGCGGCCATCAGCTGGCGCAGCCGCTGGGCCAGCCGGGGCTCGAGCACCCCAAGGTCGACCCCGCGAAGACTGCGGGCGGCGACCTCCTTGGGTCCGACGGTGAGCTCCACGGCATCGCCTGGGGCGACCTGAGCGGGGTCGACGCGGCCGCCGGGGGTCAGGCGGGTCATGGTGGTCTTGCCCGGCTCCTCGGTGAAGAAGCGCGGCGGAAGGGCAGCCTCACCGGGAACCGCGGCGCCTTTGCCCCCCTCCAGGTCCGCCAGCTTAGCCAGCTGGCGCTTGGCGATCTGGTTCAGCGGATTGAGATCCAGGGCGGCCGCGTAGGCCGCCCTGGAGGCCGCCAGGTCCCCACTCTCCATCAGCGCCTTGCCCAGGCGGTTGGCCGTTTCTTCATCGTCGCCAAAGCGCTCCCGGATCTGGTGGTTGACCCGGACCGCCTCTTCCCAGCTGGCGCCCAGGGCCAGTTGAATGGCCTCTTGAACCAGCTCCAGCTTGGTTCTGGCGTGGTCGCTGACGTCGGCCACTGGGGTGCCTCCTCGTTTCCATACCGGCGGTGGGGGTCAGGGACCGGTCCTGAGGGGAAGCTGGACGGGCAGGACCTGCGCCCCCAGTTCCCCGCCCCGGCCCCTGCCCCGCAGGGCGGCCATATGATAGCGGCAGGGTGCCCCAAGCACGGTCGCTGGAGTGACCGGGTGCCCCCAAGGCTTCTCTGCAAATGTCCTCGAACCACCACCCGGGCCCGGACCCCGAAGTCTTCGCGGTCGCCAACCAGAAGGGCGGGGTGGGCAAGACCACCACCGCGGTCAATCTGGGGGCCGCGCTCGCCGAACGCGGGGCGCGGGTTCTCTGCATCGACCTGGATCCCCAGGGACACCTGACCGTGAACATGGGGGTGGCCAAGCCCGACGACCTGCGGCTCACGGTGTACGACATGCTCTGCGAGCACAACGTCTCCGCTGCCGACGTGCGGCTGTACTCGCCCGGCGTGGGTGTGGACTTCCTGCCCGCCAACGTGGAGCTGGCCGGGGCGGAGCTCCAGCTGGTGACAGAGATCGGACGGGAGTCGGTGCTGAGGGAGAAGCTCTTCCCGCTGCTCGGGGAGTACGACTTCATGGTCATCGACTGCCCCCCGTCCCTGGGGCTGCTTTCGATCAACGCCCTGGTGGCCGCCACCGAGGTGATCATCCCGCTGCAGTGCGAGTACTTCGGCATGAAGGGGATGGAGCAGCTGCAGCGCACCATCGACCGGGTCCGCACCAAGCTCAACCCGCGGCTGCGCATCCACGGGATCTTGCCCACCATCCACAAGGGCCGGACCGTGCACGCCAACGAGGTCCTTCGCGACGTCGTGGAGCACTTCGGGGAGCTGGTCTACCCGTTTCAGGTGAGCGACAGCATCCGCTTTGCGGAGTGCCCCCTGGCGGGGCAGTCCATCCTCCAGTACGCCAAGGACTCCGACGGCGCCAGCGCGTACCGCCAGCTGGCGGAACACGTGATGGACCACCGCCGGGAAGGAGGTTGAGATGGCCTTCAAAAGAGCCAGCCTCAGCGGCGCCGCCCAGCTCTTCCAGCCGACCCGGGTTCCCCCGCGGGAGAACTCGGGGGATCCCGGGGGGGACCCGGAGACGGTCGGGGAGCCACGCCCCTACCAGCCCATGCTGGTGACTGAGGCGGTTCCCAGCGTGGTGCCCCAGGGGCACCTCTACCGGCTCACCGACGAGGAGGTGGACACACTGGTCGCGGCCCTCCAGCACGCCAAGTTTCCGCATTCCTACCAGCGGCTGCCCAAGCCGCCGCTCGAGGAGTTCGAGCAGCTGGAGGCGCTGCGTCAGAAGCTCGCCGAGCAGCGGGGGGACCGTCTCTGAGCGATCAGCCTTTGCGGCCCCGGCTCCGGATCGCCCGGGTCAAGGTGGAGGGGACGGCGCCCAGCAACTGCTACCTGGTGGCCTGCGCCACCACCTCCGAGGCGGTCTTGATCGACCCGGGGGCCGACGCCGACAAGGTGGTCGAGCAGTGCCGCGGCCTCAAGGTGGTGCGGGTGCTGCTCACCCACGGCCACCGCAACCACGCCGGGGCCAAGGACGAGGTCCAGGCGGCGGTGGGCGGTGAGACCGCGATGAGCCTGCTCGACGCCAAGGCGTACCTCCGCTCGGCCGATCGCTACCTGGTCGACGGTGACCGCCTCCCCTTCGGCGAGTTCGAGATCGAGGTGATCTCCACCCCCGGCCACAGCCCGGGCAGCCTGTGCTTCAAGGTGGGCAACCACCTCTTCACCGGTGACACCCTGCGTGCGGGTGACATCGGCCCCACCAATCTTCCCGACCAGGACCTGCCCCGGCAGCTGACGGCGGTCCTCTCCCGGCTCCTCGCCCTGCCGGAGAACACCGTCATCTATCCGGGCCACGGACCCACCTCCACCGTGGGCCAGGAGCGACTCCGCAACGTGGCGGTGGAGATGCTCCGCCGGGCGGGCTGACCACCCGCCGCGCCCGGTCCCCCTGGAACCAACTCCTAAACTATCCCGGTGGTGATCGGCAGCCTGATGCTCACCCTGCACCTGCCGCTCAGCCGGTCGCTGAAGGCCAAGCGACAGGTGATCGGGTCGCTCACGGCCCGGATGCGCCGGGCCTTCAACGTGGCGGTGGCCGAGGTGGACAAACAGGACAGCTGGCAGCTGGCGGTGATCGGGGTCAGCTGCGTCTCCAACGACCAGAGGGTCGTCGATCGGATGCTCCGGGAGGTGGCCAGCTGGGTGGCCGAGGACGCCGGCGGGGGTGAGGCCATCCTCACCCGTCAGGACATCGAGGTGATCAACGTATGAGCCCACTGGTAGCGGTGATCAAGATCGGCATCGACCCGACATTCCAGCTCGGACCGCTCACCATCCACTGGTATGGGGTGGGGTACGCGGTGGCCATCCTGGTCGGTCTGAGGGTGGCGCTGCCCTACGTGGAGCGGCACGGGATCCCTCGAAGCACGGCCAGCTGGATCGCCTTCTGGACGGTGGTGGCGGGGCTCGTCGGGGGGCGGCTCTTCTACGACCTGCAGTCCGGGGCCCTCTACTACCTCACCCACCCCGCCGAGATCTTCGCCTTCTGGAATGGGGGGATGGCTTTCTTCGGGGCGATCTTCCTGGCCTCCGCCACCATGCTGTTCCTGGCGTGGCGGGACAAGGTGAACTTCTGGGTGCTCCTCGACGCCGGCGCCTTCTTCGCCGCCGTGGGTCAGCCGATCGGGAGGATCGGCAACATCATCAACGGGGACATCCTGGGCTATCCCTCCAACCTGCCCTGGGCGACCGCGTACACCAACCCCCACACCTTCGCCCCCCAGCTGGGCGTGGCCTACCAGCCCGCCGCCGCCTACGAGGCGCTGGTGATCCTCATCGTCCTCGGCTTCCTCGTGTACCTCCGGCGCCGCGGGGTGCCCGACGGCTGGGTGGGGATCGCCTACATAACCCTCTACCCGATCACCCAGATCGGCATCTTCTTCCTGCGCAATCCGGTCAACGTGCCGATCATCGCCCTCGGCCTGAAGCAGGCCCAGCTCACCGCGCTGGGGGTCCTGGTCTTCGGGGTGCCCCCCCTCATCTACGCCTGGTACCGGACCAACCGCAAGCGCGCCCCGGGGCCGCTGCCGTTGCCGGAGTCGCCACCGGCGTGAGCCCGGAGGCCTCCGCGCCCGCCGACCTCGGGCTGGAGGCCTTCGAAGGAACCCTGCCCTTCCGCCTCGACCCCTTCCAGCGCCAGGCGATCCTGGCGCTCGCGGACCACGAGGGGGTCCTGGTCAGCGCCCCCACCAGCAGCGGCAAGACGGTTGTGGCGGAGTGGGCGATCTGGGAGTGCCTGCGCCGCCGCGGCGAGCGGGTGGTCTACACCACCCCGCTGAAGGCCCTCTCCAACCAGAAGTTCCAGGATCTCTGCCGGCGCTACGGCGAGGAGGCGGTGGGGCTGGTGACCGGGGAGACCTCGATCCGCCCCGAGGCGCGGGTGGTGGTGATGACCACCGAGATCCTCCGCAACCTCATCTACGAGGACCCGGCGGCCCTGGCGCGGGTGCGCTGGGCGATCCTCGACGAGGTCCACTACATCGACGAATACCCAAGGGGCACGGTCTGGGAGGAGGTGATTGTCCAGGCCCCGCCCCACATCCGCTTCATCGGCCTCTCGGCCACGATCACCAACGTCGACGACGTCGCCGCCTGGATGGAGGAGCGGCGGGGACCGACCGCGGTCGTGGTCCGCACCCAGCGCCCGGTCGAGCTGATCACCTGGTTGGCGGTGGGTAACCACTTCCTGCCCCTGCTCGGCGCCGACGGGCGGCTGGACCGCCGGACCCTGGAGGCGGCCGAGCGGGAGGCGCAGGGGGACAAGCGGTTCCACGGCAACCGGGCGGTGCTGGCCTCGGACAACGACCTGCTGTCGATCGTCGCCCAGCTCCGCGCCCAGCGGATGCTGCCGGCGATCTACTTCATCTTCTCCCGCAAGGGTTGCCGGGAGGCGTTGGCGCGCTGCGCCACCCACGGTCTGGACCTCACCTCCCTGGAGGAGAAGTTCGCCATCGACGACCTGCTCACCGAGCGGCTGGCGGCGGTCGACGATCCCGAGGAGTCCGCCCTCTACACCGCCTCCCTCAACCTGTCCATGCTCCGGGCCGGCCTGGCGGTGCACCACGCCGGCCTGCTGCCCTACGTCAAGGAGACGGTCGAGGCCCTCTTCCAGTTGGGGCTGCTGAAGGTGGTGTTCGCCACCGAAACGCTGGCCCTCGGCCTGAACATGCCCGCGCGCGCCTGTGTGATCTCGACCTTCACCAAGTTCGACGGGCAGGGGTTCGCCCCACTCCGCTCCGGCCAACTGACCCAGCTCCTGGGACGGGCGGGGCGGCGCGGGATCGACGAGATCGGGCACGGGGTGATCCTGCGCGACCCCGAGGTCGACCTGGGGGTCATCTGCGAGACCCTCCTTGGCAACGACATGGCGGTGGAGTCGAAGTTCGCTCCGACCTACAACATGACCCTGAACCTGCTCCGCCGGCGCTCGCCCGCCGAGGCGGAGGAGCTGCTCGAGCAGTCCTTCGGACAGTTCCAGCGGCTCCAGGCTCTGGAGAACGTCCAGGCCCGCCGCCCCAACCTGGAGGCCCGCCTCGCAGATCTGAAGCTCAAGAGCTTCCGCCACCCGAGGGTGGCCTGCAGCGAGCGCACGCTCAGCCAGTTCCTCGGGGCGGAGCGGGCGGTGGCGGCGGCCCGGGCCGAGGGCCGTCAGCTGCGGCGCCAGCATTTCCGGGACCGGCGCCAGGGCCGCTACGGCTCGGACGCGAAGGATCCGCTGGGCCGGCTGGAGCGGGCGCGCCGCGGGCTGCGAGAGCAGGAGCAGCGGCTGGCGGCGTCCCCCTGCCGGCACTGTCCGCTGCTCAGCGAGCACCGGGCGAGCCGGGCGGAGGTCCGGGAGCTGGAGGTGGCGCTGGAGAGCGCGGAGGAGACCGCGCGCGACCGGCGCCAGGAGTACCGGGCCCAGTTCCGCGCCTACCGCGAGGTGCTGACCCGGCTGGGGTACCTGCGCCACGACCATCCCACCCCGGCGGGCCTTTTGGCGGCGGCGGTGTACGGAGAGAACACCCTGCTGGTGGCCCAGGCGGTGGCGGAGGGCTGGCTGCAGGGCCTCACCACCCCTGAGCTCTGCGCCGCGCTCGTAATGCTGGCGGCCGAGGATCGGAACCCGGATCGCGCTCCCCGCCAGCGTCGGCTGCCGACCCGCCGCCTGGAGGATCTGGCTCGGCAGCTGCGTCGGGCCCAGGCCGACCTCCATCGCCTGGAGGCCGAATGGGGGCTGTCGGAGAGCCGGGCGCCATCTCTGGACCACGTGGGCTACGTCCATGACTGGAGCCGGGGAGTCCCGCTCACCGAGCTCCAGCCCCCCCCGGGAGTGGACCCCGGCGACGCCCTGCGCGCCACCAAGTCGTGTTTCGCCCTCGCCCGACAGCTGGAGCAGGGGCTGGCCGGATGGGAGCTCCAGTCCGAGGTGCGCGCGGCCAGGGCCAGCCTCGAGCGGGATCTGGTGCGGCGGCTGTGAGCACGGCTCGCCGGCGGGCACGGCCGATACCATCGGTCTCCCAGGCTCTGGGTCTCAGCTGGGCAGGAGGGATGCGATGAGCGATCAGCTGGTCGGATACCGGGAGGAGAGCCGGGCCGCTTTCATCACCCTCGATTCGCCGCAGAACCGGAACGCCCTCTCCAACCAACTGCTCAACCAGCTGCGGGAGCAGTTGGAGCGCGCCCTCCTGTCCGACCCCATCCGCACGGTGGTTCTGGGCCACACCGGGGGCACCTTCTGCTCCGGGGCCGACCTGCGCGAGCAGGCGGAGGAACGCTCTCGCACCGGCTCGAGCTCGGGCGCCGGGGCCCTGGCCCCGATCCTGGAGCTGCTTCTGGACAGCCCCAAGCCGGTTGTCGCCGCGATCTCCGGCGCGGTGCGCGGCGGGGGCATGGGACTGGTCGCGGCCTGTGACCTGGCGGTGGCCGCCCACTCCGCCACCTTCGCCTTCAGCGAGGTGCGGGTCGGGGTGGCGCCGGCGGTGATCGCCATGCCGGTGCTGGCCAAGATGGGGCGGGCGGCGGCCCTGGAGCTCTTCCTCACCGGTCGCACCTTCGCTGCGGAAGAGGCGCGGGCGGGGGGGCTGGTGAACCGCGTGGCGGCGGACCCCGAGCTCAACTCGACCGTCGCGGAGCTGCTGCACCAGCTGATGCAGGGCGCGCCGGGGGCCCAGGGCGAGGTGAAGCGGCTTCTGCTGGAGGTGCCCCGCCTGGAGCGCTCCCGCGCCTTCACGGAGATGAGCGAGCTCTCGCAGCGGCTCTTCTCTTCCCAGGAGGCGCTGGAGGGCATCGCGGCGTTCCGCTCCCGGCGCCCGCCCGCCTGGGCGGGCTGAGGGAGGCCCGGGCTCAGCCCCTCAGCAACAGCCGGTGGCGGTCGCTGGCGAGGACCGCCACCGCCAGCCCGAAGACCCCGAGGTCACGGGCCACGATGTCCGACAGGCCCCCGGTGAAGGTGAGCGAGAGGACGATCTCCAGGAGCGCCAGGGCACTGAGGGCGGCCGCCAGGCGGATGGCGACGCCGAGGCAGAGCGCGACCCCCAGCATCACCAGCACCCAGCCGTGCACCACCACCAGCCCCAGGGCGACGTGAGAGGTCGAGGGCAGGGCCGGGACGTATCCGGTCCAGAGGCTGGGCTGGAACAGCTCATGCAGCCCGAACCAGAGCAGGACCAGGCCCAGGGCGACCCGGGCCACCGTGGGGCCCCACTCCTGGGTCGCCTCGAGCACTCCCTCCCCCATCGCCGGGGTGGACACGGCCGTCGGTGGCGCGGCGAGCTGCTGGCCCCCGGCGGTGGCGCGGGCGGCGGCGCGGGCGACGCGGTTGCGGCGGGCCACCCTCAGCCGACCACGTGACCGGACGAGTCGGTCACCACCAGACCGTCATCACCGAAGTTGTACTCGGCGTTCTGGGCGTCGTCGCCGAAGCTGGCCTCCACGAAGTAGACGTGGTCGGAGGCCGGGTAGGTCTTGGTGATCGGCGCCTGGCTGCTCCCGAGGACCGTGAGGGTGAAGGTCACCGAGGAGCCCTGGGTCTGCGCCTTGTAGGAAAAGCCGGAAAGGGCCAGCTTGGCGTTGGCGCTGGGAGTCCCGGGGTACAGCTGGTAGGTGTAGGAGGCGTACGAGGTCGAGGACAGCAGCGGCCCCGGAGTGGCGCTGGCGGTCGGCTTGGCGCTGGGGCTGGCGCTGGGGCTGGCGCTGGGACTGGCGCTGGGGCTGGTCGCCCCGGCGGTGGGGGTCGGCGTCCGCGTCGAGGCCAGCGGCTTGCCCCCGCTGAGACCGCTGGCGGCCAGACCGAGGCTGCCGGGATTCCCGTAGCCATGGACGGCCAGCACCGCGGCCAGCACCGCGGCCGCCGAGAGCGCGGCTGCTCCTCGCCTTCCGATTTCCTCGCCGACTATGCGCATACGTCGATCACCTCGCTTGTTCCCCGCCCCATGAGATTAACCAAAAGCGCAGTCGGAGGGCGCCGCCACTCCCCGCCCTCAGGGGCGAGGGGCACCTCAGGCGTTCATCTCCACCATCGCCAGGTGGTGATGCTGTTGCAGGTAGGAGCGCACCGAGAGCAGCGCGGCGGCGCCCTCGCCCACGGCCGAGGCCAGCTGCTTGGTGGACCCGGAACGGACGTCACCGGCGGCGTACAGGCCGGGCAGCGAGGTCCGGTAGGCCTCATCGGTGCTGACGAAGCCGAAGCGGTCGAGCTCCGCCACCCCGCGCAGCAGCTCGGAGTTGGGCGTGAGCCCGATGAAGACGAAGACCGCCGCCGGGTGCCAGGCCAGCTCCGCGCCGCTGACGGTGTCCCGCGCCCGCACCTCCTCCACCCGGGTCTGGCCCCGGATCTCGGTGATGGTGGTGTTGGTGTGGATGGAGAACCGGGGGTCGGCGGCCACCTTGTCCTGGAGCAGGCGCGAGGCGGTCAGCTCCGGCTGGTTCTGGACCACCCGGATCCTCCGGGCGAACTGGGCCAGGAAGAGCCCCTCCTCGAGGGCGGCGTTGCCCCCGCCCACCACCAGGATCTCCTCGGCCCCGCGGTAGAAGGGGCCGTCGCAGGTGGAGCAGAAATGCACTCCGGCGCCCAGCAATTGGTCCTCTCCGGGGATCCCCAGCCGCCGATAGGTGGACCCCGTGGCGGCCAGGACCGCGTGGGTCCCCAGCTGCTGGCCGGAGGCGAGGTCCACCGCCAGGTCCTCACCCGAGGCGGCCAGCCGGGCCACCCTCGCGCCGCCGACCAGCTCCACCTGGTAGCGGCGGGCCTGGGCGACGAACCGCTCCATCAGCTCGGCGCCGCCGATACCCTCGGGGAATCCCGGGTAGTTGTCGATCCGCTCGGTGACCCCGGCGTTCCCGCCCAGACCGCCGGAGTCGATCACCACCACCCCGATGCCCTCCCGGGCGGCGTAGATCGCGGCGGCCAGCCCGGCGGGGCCGCCGCCGACGATCACCAGGTCGTACGAGCGCCGGTTGGCCTCAACCGAGATCCCCAGCTTGCGGGCCAGCTCCTCGTCGCTGGGCTCCAGGAGGTGGCTGCCGTCGGGGAAGGTGATGGTGGGGATGGTCCGGCCGCCTCCCTGGAGGCGCTCCACCAGGGCCAGCCCATCCTGGTCCTGGTCGATGTCGACCCAGCCGTACTCGACGCGGTGCGCGCTGAGAAAGGCTTTGCTCCTCTTGCAGTCGGGGCACCAGGGGGCCCCGTACACCGTTATCTGGCTCATCCGGGGAGTCTCGCACAGTGACCGCGGTCCGGCTGGGGCCGGCCTCGAGTCGCGGCCGCCCTCGCACCGTCACCCCCCGACTGGTCCACCTGCCCGGGGATCGGGAAACGCGGGCTCACCGGCATCCCGGAAGGGGGGGAGCGGGCCGGCCGACCGCGGTGCTCCAGAGATCAAATCCGGGGACCCACGATCGCCATCGGGCGCGTGCTCCTCGAGCGAGTCGAGGGAAGCGACCGCGAGTGCTCTCTGCGCCTCAGCGCCGCTCGACGGCGAAGCGCTTGGCGCCGACCGGGAGCTCTGGCGGCGGCGCCTCCAGGCGGGCCCGGGCGTCGACCACGAAGGCTCCCTTGGGGGTCATCACCACCGGGTTGCATTCGATCTCGGCGATGGCCGGGTGGTCTTCGGCCAGCGCGGCCAGGCCCACAAGGGCCTTGACGGCGGCGCCGAGGTCGACCAGGGGTGCCCCCCGGAAGCCGGTCAGCAGCGGGTAGGTGCCCAGCTCCGAGAGCATCTCCGAGGCGTCGGCGGGGCTCACCGGGGCCAGCCGCACCGAGGTGTCGTGGAGCAGCTCCACCGCCGTGCCTCCGGCCCCGCAGGCGACCACAGTTCCGAACTGGTCGTCGCGGACCGCTCCCAGGAGCAGCTCCACCCCGGCCTCGAGCTGGGGCTGGATCAAGAACGCCTCCACCCCGTCTCCCTGCTCGCCGAGGCGGGCGGCCATCTCCTCCGCCGCCGCCCGAACCTCCTCCTCGGTCCTAAGGCCCAGCCGCACGGCGCCGAGTTCGGTCTTGTGGAGGATGCTCGGCCCCGCCCCCTTCAGCACCACAGGGAATCCGAGCTCGGCGGCACGCCGGGCGGCCTCGGCAGGAGTGGCGGCGGTCAGGGTGGGAAGCACCTCAAGCCCATATTCCGACAGCAGGCTTGAGGTCTCGGCCGCGGTGAGCCAGCGGGGGCCGCCCCGCAGCCAATCCGAGAGCCACGCCGCCACCTGGAGCTGCTCCGGGGCGGGGAAGGCCGCCTCCTGAGGCTCGGGGCGCTCGCGCCAGCGCTGCAGACGGAGCGCGGCCGCCAGAGCCCGCGCCGGGTTCTCG
>DAHUYV010000053.1 GCA_027306885.1 Candidatus Dormiibacterota bacterium | reverse complement strand
GGTTATCGAGTATCCGCGCTCCAGCACCGCCAGCGGGGACAGCGCGCCCAGCCGACCCGACCGTCCGCCCAGCTACTCCTCCGCCCGTCGAATGCGCGGAAGTGGGCCCCTCGCCTCCAGCAGGCGCAGCCGGGCCCTGAGGCGATCGGCGTGACGCTCGACCAGCCGGCTCCAGGCCGCCTCCAGGCGCGCCAGGGAGCGGTCCAGGTCCTGGCGCCCGGCGAGCACCCGGACCCGGGGGGCCATCCGCTCCAGCCGGCCGGCCAGCGTCCCCACCCGCTGGCTCTCCGCCAGGAGGCGCGCGGCGGCGCCGCGCCGCAGCCGCAGGCGGCGCCCGGCCAGATCCAGTCGCAGCGCCTCGAGGTCGGGAACCGCCAGCTCCGCCGCCGCCGAAGGGGTGGGCGCGCGCCGGTCGGCGACGAAGTCCACCACCGTGGTGTCGGTCTCATGCCCCACCCCGGTCATCACCGGGATCGGGCAGCCGGCCACCGCACGGGCCACCTCCTCGGTGTTGAAGGCCTGAAGATCCTCGAGGCTCCCACCGCCCCGGACCAGGAGCACCAGCTCGGCGCCCGAAAGGGCGGCTAGGGCGAGCGCCGCCACCAACTCGGCGACACTGCCATCGCCCTGGACCAGGGTCGGGACCACCACCAGCTCGGTGATCGGGCAGCGGCGGCTGATGACGTGGATCACGTCGCGCACCGCCGCCCCGCGGGGCGACGTGACCACCGCGACCCGACGCGGCAGGAAGGGGATGGGACGCTTGCGCTCCGGCCGGAAGAGCCCCTCCGCCTCGAGCTTGGCCACCAGCTGCTGGAAGGCCAGGGCCAGGGCCCCCACCCCGGTCGGCTCCAGCCGATCCAGGTAGAGCTGCATCTCGCCCCGGGCGGCGTACACCGACACCCGCCCGTGGGCGATCACCCGCCGCCCGGTCTCCGGCTCGAAGGTCAGGGCGGAGCCCGCGCCGCGGAAGAGGACGGCACGAATGCTGGCCCGCTCCGCCCCCCCCTCCCGGCAGTCGGTGAGGGTGAGGTAACGGTGGCCGGCCGCCGACTTGGTGGAGGTGCCGATCTCGGCCTCCACGTACACGTCCTGGAGCAGGGGGTCCTCCTCCAGGTCGGCCCGGATCAGCGAGGTCAGCTCCCCCACCTGCAGGATCCGCTGGGGGAGCATCACCCGGCGCCCCCGACGCCGGCGCCCCGAGCCAGCCTCCCGAGGACACCGTTCACGAACCGGCCGGCCTCCTCCCCGCCCAGCTCCTTGGCCAGTCGGACCGCCTCATCGATCACCACCGGCACCGGGTCCTGGCGGCGCAGCAGCATCTCGCCGGCGGCGAGCCGGAGCACCGCACGCTCCACCTTGCCCATCTGGTCGAGCGTCCAGTGCACCGATCCCTCGGAGATGAGCCGGTCGATCTCGGCACCGTTGGTCTCCACCAGCGCCACCAGTTCCTCGGCAAAGGCGGCCGCCTCGGCCGGGAGCCCCTCCTCGGCAAGCTGATAGGCGAGCGCCTGGTGCCAGTCCGCCGAGGGTGGGTCGGTCTGGAACAGGACCCGCACGGCGAGGGCCCGGGCCCGGTGCCTCGGCCTCAACCGGAGGCCAGCTCCCGGACCCGCACATTGACCTCCACCACCTCCAGGCCGAGCATCTTCTGGATGTCGCGGGCCACCCGACGCTGCAGCTCCTCGACCAGCTCCGGCAGGGTGGCGCCGGGGTCGATGGCGATTCCCAGCTCGATCCGGATGGCGGCGCTGCCGATCATCTCCAGCCGCACCCCACGGTGCCCATGCTGACGGCGCAGCGGCCGGGGCACCGGCACCCCCTGGAGCTCGCACATGTAGGCCACCCCAGGCGTCTCCAGGGCGGCCAGGGAGGCGATCGCCCCCACCACCTCGCTCGCCACCCGGACCCGGCCCGGAGGCTGCTCCCGCACCGGTGGCGCGCCGGTCACTGCGCCCGCTCCAAATACCGCCCGGTGCGGGTGTCGACCTTGAGCTTGTCACCCACGGCAACGAACAGGGGCACGTCGACGACCAGCCCGGTCTCCAGCGTCGCCGGCTTGAAGGTGCCGGTGGCGGTGTCCCCCTTGAAGCCCGGGTCGGTGGCGGTGACCTCCAGGACCACGGTGATCGGGGCCTCGACACCGAGGATCCGGTCCTCGTGCCGGAGCAGGTAAATGGTGTCCGACTCCCGCACGTACCTGGAGGTCTGCTGGAACTGCTCAGCGCTGAGGGTGAGCTGCTCGAAGGTGTTGGTGTCCATCACCACGTGCTGGTCCCCGTCGCGATACAGGTACTGGACCTCGACCTTCTCGATCCGGGCGACGGGGAAGCGCTCCTCGGGACGGAAGGTCTCCTCGGTCACCGCCCCGGTGTCGACGTTGCGCAGGCGGGTCCGCACCACCGCGGTGCCCCGGCCCAGCTTCTTGTGCTCGAAGGAGAGCACCTCGAGTAGCTGCCCGTTGCGCTCCACCGTGGTGCCCGCCCGTAGCTCGCCAGCGTTGATCATCTCCAAGGCTCCTCGAATTCGGAGGGCGCGCCCACTGCGCCGATCGGGAGTCCCGGACACCCGCCGCGCCTCTGATGATGGCAGCTTAGTTGGCCGGGGACGACCGGCGGACCTGGCCGCTCGCTACAGGGTCTTCAGATCCCGGTGCAGATCCTTCACCGCCGCCGGGCCGGCGCCCGCATAGCCTCCTACTCATGAGCGCCACCACCCTCCGTGTAGACGTGGCTACCGAGGCCGGCGGCTCCATGCCCTCCTCCTTGGTGATCGCGTCCCTCTCGCGGGCGCTGGACCTCGCCGAGGGAGAGCCCATGGGGCACGCCCTGCGCGCCTGCTGGCTGGGAATGCGGCTCGCCAACTGGATCGGGCTGGGCCCCGAGGAGCGTCAGGACCTCTATTACGCCCTGCTGCTCAAGGATGCCGGCTGCTCCGCCAACGCCTACAGCGTCACCCGCTGGTTCGGCGCCGATGACCTCAGCACCAAGGCCCAGTTCAAGGTCTCGGACTGGAGCAGCCAGTGGCGCTCCCTGCTCTTCGCCATCCGCCAGACCGCGCCGACGGCGCCGATCACTAGGAGGATGGCGCAGCTGGTGGCTCTCGGCGCCAAGGGCCCGGGGCTGGCCGACGAGCTGGTGGAGGCCCGCTGCACGAGGGGCGCGGAGCTGGTGCGGCAGCTGGGCTGGGCCGAACCCTCGGCCGAGGCGGTGTACTCCCTCGACGAGCACTGGAACGGGTCCGGCAGCCCCCAGGGGCTGAAGGGCGAGGAGATCCCGCTGCTCTCGCGCATCGTCCTGCTCTGCCAGACCGCCGAGATCTTCTGGCGGCACGGGGGACGGCGCAGCGTGGAGACGGTGCTGCGCCGCCGCCGCGGGACCTGGTTCGACCCCCAGCTGGTGGACGCCGTGCTCACCCATGCCCGCAGCGACCGGCTCTGGGAGAAGTTCGGGGCTGTGACCCATCCCGAGCAGGTGGCCTCGCTCGACCCCCGCCCGCGCCAGGTGGCCTGCTCGACCCTCGACGACATGGTGCAGATCGGGCAGGTGTTCGCCGGCGTGGTGGACGCCAAGTCCCCCTGGACCGCCACCCACTCCACCCGCACCGCCGCCCTGGCGCGGCGGATGTCCGAGGTGATGGGGCTGAGCCAGGAGGAGAACGACCGGATCGCCCTCGCCGCTCTGGTCCACGACCTCGGCAAGCTGGCGGTGAGCAACGCCATCCTGGACAAGGCGGGCGCCCTCGACGCCGGCGAGATGGCCCAGATGCAGAGCCACACCGCCATCACCCATCAGATCCTCTCGCCCCTCTGGCTCCTCAGCGATGTCGCCGAGATGGCCGCCGCCCACCACGAGCGTCTGGACGGCTCCGGATACCACCGCCACCTGCGCGGACCCGACCTCCCCTTTGGCGCCCATGTGGTGGCCGCCGCCGACGTGTTCGAGGCCCTCACCGCCGACCGCCCGTACCGGCGGGGGCTGGACAACGACGAGGCGGTGCGTCAGATGCGCCGGGAGGAGGGCCGGACCCTGGCCGCCGAGCCGGTGGCGGCGCTGGCCGAGATGGTGGAATCGACTCGGAGCCTGCCGCCGGCCGACCTCCTCAGATAAAGAAGAGGATCACCCCGCAACCCGCCACGAGGAAGGGGCCGTAGGGCAGGGTGTCCCGAAGGCCCAGCCGCCGCGTGACCAACAGCAGGATGGTCACCGCCCCGCCGATCAGGGTCCCGGCGATCAGGGCCCAGAGGGTGTACAGCGACCCCGGGTTGAGGCTCATCCCGGTGATGGCACCGATCAGCATCCCCAGCTTGACGTCTCCCCAGCCGAAGCCGGCACCCCCTTGGAAGATCGAGCTGATCAGGGCAAAGGGCAGAAGCGCCCCGCCCCCCACCAGGATCCCGAACAGCGCCGCCATCAAGTCGAGGTGCGGGCTGACGTTGGCCAGCGCCACCGCCAGCGCCAGGGCAGGGAGGCTCACCACGTCCAGGATCAGGCGATGCTTCAGGTCGAAGCCCAGGATCTGCAGCAGGACCAGGATCCAGAGGCTGTGGATCAGAAGGCCAGTGCCCATCGGCTCGCTCTTGGCGAAGAAGAAGAAGCCAACCAGCCCCAGAGCCGGGAGGAGCCAGCGCTCGATCCAGCCGGGGCCCGAGGGCCCGCCCGGCTCCGCCACCTTGAGCGCGCCCTCCAGAAACAGGGAACCACGGCCCACGAGCCAGGCGGCCACAACGCCCAGCAGGGCCCAGCCCAGCGCCTCCACGGTGGTCAAGGCAGCCCCCAGCCGTCGTCAGCCCGCAAGCTATCAGCCCAGCCCGGCGGCCTGGACCTGCTGCTGGTGCTGGGCCGCGGTGACCGCGAAGAGCATCTTTCCGCTCGGCAGCGAGACGAAGTACAGGTAGTTGGTGGTGGTCGGGTGGAGCACCGCGTCCACCGACCCCACCCCGGGGCTGTTGATCGGGCCCGGGGGCAGCCCCTGGTGCAGGTAGGTGTTGTATGGGGAGGCAAACTGGGTTGTGAACTTGCTCGCCGGTTGCCCCGCTGCCGCCAGGGCGTACAGGATCGTGACATCGCTCTGGAGCGGCATCCCCAGCCGCAGCCGGTTGAAGAAGACCCCCGCCACCAGGGCCCGGTCCTGCGCCGTGGTGGCCTCCGCCCCCACGATCGACGCCAGCACCAGCACCTGGTACGGCGTCAGGCCGACCTGGGCGGCGCCGCTGTCCAGCTCCGGGGCCACCTTCTTCTCAAAGTCCGAAAGCTGGAGCTGAAGGAACTGGTGGGCGGTCACCTTGGGGCTCACCTGGAAGGTGTCCCCGAAGGCCATCCCCTCCCAACTGGCCCCGGCTGGAGCCCCCGAGGGGAGCGAGATCCCCGGGAACGACCCGGACCGGACCTGGGCGGCGTAGCTGGCGGCGGAGAACAGGCCGTCGCGCTGGAGGACCGCGGCCTCCTGCCCCGCCCACAGCCCGTCCTGCACCTGAACCGTGATCGGCAACTGGGAGGCGGGGCCCTCCAGCACCGCAACCAGCTCGGAGGGACCCATGCCCCGGTCGAGGATGAACTTGCCGGAGTGGAGCTTGAAGCCCAGACCGCGGACATCGGCATACATGCCGAAGAAGAACCGGGAGCGCACCAACCCCTTGGCGCCGAGGTCATCGACCAGCCGCTGCAGCGACTCCCCGTGGCTGACAGTGATCACCACCTGCTGCTGGTGATTGGCCTGGACCGGCTCCAGCTCCCGCCTGCCCACGACGGCCAGGACGGCTCCGCCCGCGACCAGCGCCACAAGGACGAGGACCGCGACCCAACGCCAGGGGTGCCTCCTGATCACGCTTGGGTCCTAGCCCCCGCCAGCACCCCCTGCAGGAGCAGCGCGGCGGCCACCTGGTCCCCCACCTCACGCCGGCGGCGGCGCGAGGTGCCTTGACGGATCATCTCCCGCTCCGCCTGGCGGGAGGTGAGGCGCTCGTCCGCAAAGCGCACCGGGAGTCCGGTCCCCGCGGCGAAGAGGGCTCCCAGGCGGCGGGCCCCCTCGGCCTCCTGACCCTCGGACCCGTCCAGCCTCAGCGGCAGCCCCACCACCAGCTGCACCACCTGCTGGGCCCGGGCCAGCTCCGCCACAGCGCGCACCAGCGAATCATCGGTGCGACGGGGGAGCGTGGCGTGGGGCTGGGCGATGGTCTGGCTCTCATCGCTCACCGCCACCCCGACCCGCACCCGACCGGGATCGATGGCCATCAGCCTGCCCACCCCAGGGTGCGGTCTGGCGTCAGGCAGTGCCCGAGGCCCCCAGGGACTCCCGGACGATCTGAATCCGGCCCGACAGCAGCGGCAGCCAGGGCAGGGGGAACGGGGACTGGTGCACGGTGACGGTGCTCGCCCCGGGCAGCTGGGCCACGAGGTACGAGCGAGCCGAGCCCGGACTCATGAAGGTCACCTTGCTCCGATACGGGGCCAGGTCGACCTTCGGCGCCCAGTAGCCCACGGCATTTGAGCTCAGGGTCAGGGTGCCACCGGGCCCGGCTGAGACCACCTGGACCGTTCCGAGGTTGGGATGGGCCAGCAGCTGGCCATCGCTGGGGACCTTGGAGCGGAGGTCCTGAAGCACCGCCTGGCGCGCCGTGGCCGGGCTGTACGCGGTGGCGGCGGCGGTGACCGAGACCGTGAGGGTCTGGGACTGGCCCGCCTGACCGACCGTGGGCAGGGTGGGATTGGTGACGGTGATCTGGATCCCGTTGCCGCTGGAGTCCTGGGCGATCACGTCATTTCCGGCCATGGTCTTGAGCCGCTGCTCCACCGAGGTGGTGAGGGTGGAGTCGATCTGCTGCTCCTGCTGCTGGGCCGAGGAGA
>DAHUYV010000051.1 GCA_027306885.1 Candidatus Dormiibacterota bacterium | reverse complement strand
CGACCATCTCGACTTCCACGGGAGCTGGGAGCGGTACCTGGAGGCCAAGGCCTCACTGCTCGACCGGGCCGCCGCCACCGGCGGGTTCGCGGTGCTGACCCGGGACGCCCAGCGAGCCTACGGCCCCCTGCGTGAGCGTTGGTCCGGCCCGCTGCTCACCTACAGCGCCCGGGGGGATCAGTCCGCGGACCTCTTCGCCGAGAGCGTGCTCCCGGACGACCGCGGGCTGAGCTTCCGGGCGATGACGCCGGCCGGCCCGGTGGCCGTCCGCCTTCGGATGGCGGGCCGGTGGAACGTCGGCAACGCCCTCGCGGCGCTGGCGGCGGGGATGCTTCTGGGGCAGGCGCCGGAGGCGCTGGCCGAGGGTCTGTCGCGGCTGGAGGCGGTGCCGGGCCGGATGCAGCGGGTCGATCAGGGCCAGCCCTTCTCGGTGGTTGTGGACTACGCCCACACGCCAGCGGCACTCAGCCTGGCGCTCCACGAGCTGCGCCCGGCCACCCCGGGTCGGCTGTGGGTCGTGTTCGGCAGCGCCGGCGAGCGCGACCTCGCCAAGCGTGCCGAGATGGGTAGGATCGCGGCCCAGCTCGCCGACCAGGTTGTGGTCACCAGCGAGGACCCGCGCGGGGAGGACCCGGAGTCCATCATTGAGCAGATCTGGCAGGGCGCGATCGAGGGGGGAGCGATTCCCGGGGAAAACCTGCACCGCGAGGTGGACCGCAGCGCCGCCATCCAGCTGGCGGTGGGAAGCGCCCTCATCGGCGACACCGTGCTGCTGGCCGGCAAGGGCCACGAGCACAGCATTCTCGGGCCCGAAGGGCCGGTACCCTGGGACGAGGGAGCCGAGGCTGAGTCAGCCCTTATGAGAAGGGAGGGGGCATGGAAGAGGAGGCCGGCGAGCTGAGGCCGCCGGGAGCGCCGGTGGAGGTCGGCCCCATCGGCCTTTCCCGAGAGCAGGTGGTGAGGGTCGCCCGGCACGGGGCCCGGGTCGAGGTCACCCCGGCGGCCGTCAACGCGATGAGATCGGCACGCTCCCGGGTGGAGGCGGCCGACATGAGGCCCGACCCGGTGTATGGAGTGTCCACCGGGTTCGGGCTCCTCGCCACCACTCGCATCCCCCAGGAGAGACGCTCGCAACTTCAGCACGCGCTGCTGCGCTCCCACGCGGCCGGCGTCGGCCCACCGGTCGAGTCCGAGGTGGTCCGGGCGATGATGGTGCTCCGGGTCAGGAGCCTGTGCCTCGGGTATTCCGGCAGCCGTCCGGAGGTGGCTCTGGGGCTGGTCGACCTCCTCAACGCCGGGATCACCCCGATGGTCCCCGAGCACGGCTCGCTGGGGGCCAGCGGCGATCTCGCCCCCCTCGCTCACATGTCCCTGGTCCTTCTGGGAGAGGGCAGCGCCCGCCTCCCCGACGGCCGGATCGTCCCCGGTGCGACGGCGCTCGCCGAGTTCGGGCTTAGCCCCCAGAGGCTGGAGGTCAAGGACGGGCTCAGCCTCATCAACGGCACCGATGGGATGCTGGGGATGCTGGTGCTGGCGCTGGCCGACCTGGAGGTGCTGCTGGCCACGGCGGAGATCGCCGCCGCCCTCTCGGTCGAGGCCCTGCTCGGGACCGACCGCCCATTCCAAGAGCAGCTGCACCGAATCCGGCCCCACCCCGGTCAGCTGCACAGCGCATCCAACCTCCGGCGGCTGCTGGCCGGTTCCGAGGTCGTCGCCTCGCACCGCGAGTCGCCGCACGCGGTCCAGGACGCCTACTCGCTCCGCTGCGCCCCCCAGGTCGTCGGGGCCGCCCGCGACACCGCGGCCTTCGCCACCGGAGTCGCCGACTGCGAGCTGCGCTCCGCGGTCGACAACCCGGTGGTGCTGGAGGACGGCAGTCTGGAGTCCACCGGCAACTTCCACGGCGAGCCGCTGGCCTTCGCCCTCGATTTCCTCGCCATCGCGGCAGCCGAGGTGGGCTCCATCTCCGAGCGGCGCGTGGACCGGATGCTGGACCCGGCGCGCTCCGTCGGGCTGCCTCCCTTCCTCGCCCCTGAGGCCGGGGTCAACTCGGGAATGATGATCGCCCAGTACACCGCCGCGGCGATCGTCGCCGAGAACCGAAGGTTGGCCCAGCCCGCCAGCGTCGACTCGATCCCAACCTCAGGGATGCAGGAGGACCACGTGTCGATGGGCTGGGGAGCCGCCCGCAAGCTGCGCCGGGTGCTCACCAACCTCAGCGCCGTCATCGCGATCGAACTGGTGGCCGCAACGCGGGCGCTGGAGCTCAGGGCCCCCTTGCGGCCGTCGCCCGCCTGCGAGGCGGTGTCTGACTTGATTCGGGGCATCTCCGGCGGCGTCGGCGAGGACCGCTTCCTCTCCCCGGAGCTGGAGGCCGCCGCCGCCGCCGTCCGGGAGGGACGGGTGCTGGAGCGGGCGCGGCTCGCGGTTCCCGACCTCAGCTGAGCGTGGATGGGCCAGTGTCCGCGCGCCAGGTGGTCGGTGCCCAAGGCGCACGGCCGTGGCTCGCCCCCCAGAAGCTGTCGGCCGGCGGAGCCGGAGATCGACGGTGAGGGCCCGGCGCCGCTCGGGCGCCGGAGGCAGTGAGGTGAGAGGAGGAGGCTGGTGAGCTCGAAGGCACGTCCGGTGCGCGCTCCCCGGGGGACCGAGATCAGCTGCCTGGGCTGGCCCCAGGAGGCCGCCCTCCGGATGCTGATGAACAACCTGGATCCCGAGGTCGCCGAACATCCCGACCAGATGGTGGTGTACGGGGGCTCGGGGCGGGCCGCCCGCTCCTGGGAGGCGTTCGACGCCATCGTCCGCACCCTGCGCACGCTCAAGGCGGACGAGACCCTCCTGGTGCAGTCGGGCAAGCCCGTCGGGGTCTTTCAGACCCACGAGTGGGCACCCCGGGTGCTGATCGCCAACGCCAACCTGGTGCCCGACTGGGCGACCCCCGAGGAGTTCCGGCGGCTGGAGGCTGAGGGGCTGACGATGTACGGGCAGATGACCGCCGGCTCCTGGATCTACATCGGTACCCAGGGGATCCTGCAGGGGACCTATGAGACCTTCGCCGCGGTGGCGGCCAAGCGCTTCAACGGCTCGCTCGCCGGCACCGTGACGCTCACCGCCGGCCTCGGGGGGATGGGGGGCGCCCAGCCGCTGGCGGTGACCATGAACGGGGGGGTGGCGATCTGCATCGAGATCGACCCCGAGCGGCTGCAGCGGCGGATCGACCACCGCTACCTGGACGTCGCCGCCACCGACCTCGACGCCGCCCTAAGGGAGGCGGAGCGGGCGAGGGCGGAGCGGAGGGCGCTCTCGATCGGAGTCCTCGGCAACGCCGCCGACCTGGTCCCGGAGATCGTCCGGCGGGGCTTCCCGGTGGACGTGGCGACCGACCAGACCCCGGCCCACGACTCGCTCATGTACCTGCCCACCGGGCTCACCCTCCCCGAGGCCGCCGACCTGCGCCTGGAAGACCCCGAGGAGTACACCCGCCGCAGCCGGGCGAGCATGGCCCGGCACGTGGAGGCGCTGGTGGCGCTCATGGACCGCGGGGCCGAGGTCTTCGACTACGGCAACAGCCTGCGCGCCGAGGCCAAGCTGGGGGGTTTCGAGCGCGCCTTCGCCTACCCGGGATTCGTCCCCGCCTACATCCGCCCGCTCTTCTGCGAGGGCAAGGGCCCCTTCCGCTGGGCCGCCCTCAGCGGCGACCCCCGGGACATCGCCGCCACCGACCGCGCCGTGCTCGAGGAGTTCCCAGAGCAGGAGTCGCTGGCCCGCTGGATTCGCATGGCGGGGGAGCGCGTCAAGTTCCAGGGCCTCCCCGCCCGCATCTGCTGGCTCGGATACCGCGAGCGGGACCGGATGGGAGTGCGCTTCAACGAGATGGTCCGGAAGGGCGAGGTGATAGCCCCCATCGTCATCGGCCGGGACCACCTCGACTCCGGCTCGGTGGCCTCACCGTACCGGGAGACCGAGTCGATGCGGGACGGCAGCGACGCGATCGCCGACTGGCCGCTCCTCAACGCGCTCCTCAGCACCGCCAGCGGGGCCTCCTGGGTCTCGATCCACCACGGCGGCGGGGTGGGGATCGGCCGCTCCATCCACGCCGGGCTGGTCGCGGTCGCGGACGGGACCGAGCTCGCCGCCCAGAAGCTGGCCCGCTGCCTCACCAACGACCCCGGCACCGGTGTGATGCGTCACGCCGACGCCGGCTACGAGATCGCCCTGGACACCGCTCGGGAGCGCGGGCTGCGCATCCCGATGCTGGAGGGCGAGTGAGCAGCTGGCTCCTGGAGCTGGCCTGGACCGGGGAGCGGCTCGAGCACCGGCTGCTCCTCGGGGAGGAGGGGGGCCGAATATCCCGGCTGGAGCCGCTGGGCGATGAGCCCGTGCCCCGGGGGGCTCGCATCGTGCCGGGGCTCACCATCCCAGGGCTGGTCAACGCCCACTCCCACTGCTTCCACCGGGCTCTGCGCGGCACCGGCCAGCACCCGGTCCCGGGGCGCAGCGATTTCTGGAGCTGGCGCGAGGCGATGTACGGGCTGGCGGGCCGCCTCACCCCGGAGTCGTACTTCCGCCTCGCCCGGGCCACCTACGGGGAGATGGCGCTCGCGGGGATCACCACCGTCGGCGAGTTCCACTACCTCCACCACGGGGAGGGCGGCTCCCCGTATCCGGGGCCGGCGATGGAGGAGGCGGTGATCGAGGCCGCGCGGGAGGCGGGGATCCGGCTCACCCTTCTCGACACCTGCTACCTGCGCCCGGGCTTCGCCGGCGGCCGGCTGGAGGGGCCGGCGGCCCGATTCTCGGACGGGGACGCTCTCAGCTGGCGCCGGAGGGTCGACCGGCTGCCGGAACCACGAGGGGTGCGCCTTGGGGCCGCGATCCACAGCGTGAGGGCGCTGGACCAGGAGGCGATCCGGGTGGTCGGCGGCTGGGCCCGAGAGCGCGGGGCGCCCCTCCACCTCCACCTCTCCGAGCAGCTGGCGGAGAACCGCGACTGCCAGGCGGCGACCGGGCTCTCCCCCACCGAGCTGGTGGCGAGCCTCGGGGTCCTGGGCGAAGAGACGACCGCAGTCCATGGGATCCACCTCCGCCGCCACGATGTCGAGCTCCTCGGCAGCAGCGGGACCATGGTCTGCGTCTGCCCCACCACCGAGCGGGACCTGGCCGACGGCATCTGCCCCGCCCTCGAGCTGGAGCGGGCCGGCAGCGGCCTCTGCCTCGGCAGTGACAGCCAGGCGGTGATCGACCTCTTCGAGGAGGCTCGGGCGGTGGAGCTGGACCAGCGGCTGCGCCGCCATCGTCGGGGGCTACACCCACCGGAGGCGCTCCTCCGGGCGGCGACCTCCGGCGGGGCCCGCTCTCTGGGATGGGACGCCGGGGAGCTGCGGGTGGGGAAGCTTGCCGACTTCATCTCCCTCGACCTGGAGAGCCCCCGCCTGGCGGGCCCGGGCGAGGAGGAGCTGGCGGCGCGGGTCGTGTACTCCGCCCATCCCGCCGACGTCCGCCAGGTGGTGGTCGGAGGACAGCTGGTGGTAGACGAGGGCGAGCACCTTTGGCTGGGGAGGGTGGGGGGCCTCCTAGCCCAGGTGCTGGAGGAGCTCAGTCCGTGACCGTCCTGCGCAACATCGGGCGGCTCTGGTCCCCGGGCGAGGGCCCCCGCTCTGGGGTGGAGGTCGTGATCCGCGATGGGTTGATCGAGGCGGTCCAGCCCGCCGGCACCGCCCCCCCCGAGGAGGGGGACTTCGACTGCCGGGGCGGCCTGGTCACCCCGGGGCTGATCGATGCCCACACCCATCCGCTGTACCTCCGGCCCCGGCTCGAGGAGATCAGCCAGCGCTCGGCCGGGGTCCGGTATTCCGAGATCGCCGCCCGCGGCGGGGGGATCCTGGCGACGGTCGAGGAGACCCGCCGGGCCAGCTGGGAGGAGCTGCGCGAGACGACCAGGTCCCGGCTCGCCGGGTGGCGCCGCCAGGGGACCACCACGGTCGAGGTGAAGACCGGCTATCACCTGCTGGTCGAGGACGAGGTCCGGGCGGTCGCCCTGCTCTCCGGGCTGGGGGGCGACCCCGACCTCCCGCAGCTCCTCGTCACCTACCTCGCCGCCCACGAGCTGCCCCGAGAGCAGCGCCATCGCCGCTCGGAGTACGTGGCGGCGGCCGCCGCCGGCTGCGTCCCGGCCCGGGCCGCGGGCGCCACCGCCTGCGATGTCTTCTGCGATGAGGGGGCCTTCACGGTGGAGGAGGCCCGGGTGATCCTCACCGCCGCCGCCGCTGCCGGGCTCCAGCTGAGCATCCACGCCGACGAGCTGGCCCTCACCGGCGGGGCCGAGCTGGCGGCCGAGCTCCACGCGGACAGCGCCGACCACCTGCTGCGGATCGGGGCCCGCGAGGCCTCCCTGCTGGCCGGCTCGGGAACGGTCGCCACCCTCTGCCCGGTCACCGCCCTCGCCATGAGGAAGGCGCCACCGGCACGCGAGCTGCTCCGCCAAGGGGTCACCCTGGCGCTCGGCAGCGACCACAACCCCGGCACCTCAGGGGCCAGCTCCATGAGCCTGGTGGTCTTCCTCGCCGTTGGCGAGCTGGGGCTGTCGGTGGACGAGGCGCTGACCGCCGCCACCTCCGGGGGGGCTCGCTCGCTCCAGCTGGCGGACCGGGGCCGGATCCGTCCGGGGATGCGCGCCGACCTCGCTCTCTGGGCGGCCGACCACGAGGGAGCTATGGCCTGGCAGCCGCAGCTCCCGTGTCTCGCCACCTGGCTTCGGGGCCGGCGCGCCTCCTGAGGCGGAGCACCGTCACCTCGCCGGAGCGGATCAGCTCCGCCCCTTCCAGGCCGAGTCGGGCGATCCCCTCCGGCACCGCCTCCCGCTCGCCGACCAGAAGGAGGGCAGTCCCCCCGGGGGCGAGCAGGGACGCCAGCTCGGGGAGGAGCCGGGGCAGTGGCGCCGCCGCCCGGGAGACCAGGTACCGGGCTGGCCGGAAGCCCCTGGAGGCGGCGTGCGCCCTTGAGTCCTCGGCCACCACCACCACGTTGCTCAGCTGAAGCTCCCTCACCACCGCCTCGAGGAAGCCGGCCTTCTTTCGGGTCCGCTCCAGGAGGCGAAAGTGGACCCGAGGCAGCGCCATCGCCAGCGGTATCCCCGGCACTCCACCACCGGTTCCGAGGTCTATGGCGGTGGCGCCGTCCTCCCAGGGGACGAGGTCCAGGAGGCAGAGCGCCTCCTCCAGGTGCCGGCGGGGCGCGTCAGGCCGCGCCACCCGGGTGAGGTTGAGGCGCTGGTTGGCGGCGTACAGCAGATCCAGGAAGCGCTCCCCCTTGGGTCCCAGCGCCCCCGCCCGCCTCACCTGTGCCACCGCTCGAGGGTACCGTCAAGCCGCCGGCGCGGCCGGCGGGGGCGGCGGCACGGCCGCCGCCCCCGGGGTCGCTAGCCGATCGGGCTGAAGTACCCGAAGGCGTCGATCAGGAGATCGGCCTCGCCGTTGGCGTTGTAGATGTCGAAGTAGCCCGTGCCGCTGAGGGCGGCGATGGTGAGGTTGGGCACCACCTGCCCGGCGCTCCAGTTGACGTCGGAGGCGAGGGGCCTGGTCCCACCGGGGTAGGCGGTGAAGTAGCTGGCCGCGGTGGTGTTCACGGCGGTCAGGTTGGTGACCACTGCGGTGGCGTTGCTGCCGATGCCGTCGATCCCGGCCATGTTGGCGATGAAGACCGAGCCCGCCCCGAGGGCAGTCCCGTTCTGCCGGGTGTCCACCACCCGGATCGGGGTGATCGGGGTGTAGAGGGTGGCGGTGGCGAGGGTCGTGTTGGCGGCCGTGAAGTACCCGTCCACGTCAACCACCAGGTCGGCCTGGCCGCTGGCGTTGTAGACGCTGATCTGCCCGGTGACCGGGTTGACCGGCACCACCACCCGGTTGGCGACGGTCTCACCCGCCGACCAGTTGAGGTTGGAGGCGAGGGGCCGGGTGCCGCCCTGCGGGTATGCCGTGAAGAAGCTGGCGGCGGTGGTGTCGGTGGCGGTGACGTTGAGGACGACCGCCATCACCCCTGCCGCGGGGACCCCACCGACGCCGGTCACCGTCACGTTGAGGGTGCTGCCCGCCGAGAGGGTCTTGCCGCTGTTGGGTTCACCGCTGCCGGCCCTTGTGTCGGTGACCCGCGCCGGGGTGAGGGGCACGTAGGCCCCGATCGTGCTGCCGCCGGACTCGGTGGCGAAGAAGCCCTCCAGGTCCACCACCACGTCGGCGCTGCCCTGGCTGTTGTAGAGGGTCACCTGGCCGTTGGCCCCGACCGGGACGATCACCAGGTTGGCCCTGGTCTGGCCGGCCACCCAGTTGAGGTT
>DAHUYV010000047.1 GCA_027306885.1 Candidatus Dormiibacterota bacterium | reverse complement strand
CTAGAGGAGCTGGACGCTGTCGGCGTCGGCGGTGCGGATGACGTACTCCCCCACCCCGACGATGTCGTCAACCAGGTCCACGAAGTCCGTGAGTTGCTCGGCGCCCCAGATCTTGCCGGCGGTGGCGCACACATGGATGTGCAGCTTGCCCTCACCCTTGAGCTTGCGCAGGGCGGCGAAGGGGTCGGGAATCTGGTGTTGGCTCATCCCCGCCTCCATCTCCGCGCGCAGCTCCGGGTGATCGTAGGTCGCCTTCTCCGTTCCGGCCACGTCCTTGCGGAAGGCACGCGCACCGCCCAGAAGCAGGTACATGTCCACCTTGGTGTCGAGCGCGATCGCACCGCCGATGACCGTGCTGGCCACGATCAGCTTCTCGACGCTCCCGTCCGCCATCCCCACCACCATGCTGTCCATCACTTGTCCCCCTGTTCCCGATCAAACAAAGAGGTTCACGCTCGCCTGGTCGGCCTCGCCGAGATAGGTGGCAACCCCCACGTAGTCCAGTCCGTCGATGAGCTCGTCTTCGGAGAATCCGAGCAGATCCATCGACATCTTGCAGGCGATCAGCTTCACGCCCTGCTCCCTGGCGCTGGCCATGAGCTCCTCCAGCGACATCACGTTGTGCTGGCGCATCACCGATCGCATCATCCGGGGCCCAAGGCCCCAGAAGTTCATCCTGGAAAGCCCCAGGTGCAGGCTGCCTCGAGGCATCATCGCCCCGAACAGGCCCTGGAGCAGGTCCTTGTGGTGCCGGGGCGCGTGGGGCTTGCGCAGGATGTTCAGCCCCCAGAAGGTGAAGAACATCGTCACCTCATCACCCATGGCGGCAGCGCCGGTGGCGATGATGAAGGCCGCGATGGCCCGGTCCAGGTCACCGCTGAATACGATCAGCGTCTTCTTGCTAGTGTCCATTGGCGATCTCCTCGGTTAGGCCCTCGGCCTGGCAGGCCTGAAGCAGGTAGTCGGAGATGTCCTCAAACTGCATGGTGTCCCCGGCCGCCTTCTGCAAGTTCACAAAGCAGAGCGGGCACATGGTCACGCCCCGGCCCGCCACCGCCCTCAGCTCCGACACCCGACGGGACGCCTGGGCCGCCGCCGTCTTGGGGAACAAGGACTCCGCCGGTCCGCCGCAGCACCAGGTGCTGGTGCCGGTGTGCTCAGGCTCGCGGATGGTGAGACCGGTCTGCTGCAGCAACTGACGGGGAGCCTCCACGACCCCCTCGTAGCGGGCGAAGACGCAGGAGTCGTGAATCGCCACCTCGCCACTCAGCTTGCGGCTGGGTCCGTAACCCAGGTCCGCCAGCACCTCGAGGTAGCTTCGCACCCGCAGGTCGTAGCCGGGGATCAGGGTGGGGTAGACGGTGCGCAGCATGTTGGTGGTGTGGGGGTCGATGGTGATGGCCTCTTTCACCCCGTACTTCTGGAAGACCTCGTAGACCTTCTGGGCGTGGGCCTTCAGCACCTCATCCACTCCGAGGTCATAGATCAGGGCACCGGAGTACAGGTCCTCGTCGAAGAGGGATCCGAACTCCACCCCGGCCCGGCGCAGGAGCAGGGCCACGTTGTGGGGAATCCGGTCGTACACCGAGCGCTCGTCGACCCCCGGGTGGGCCATGAACGAGGTGATGTTCAGCACCCGGTTCACGCGGCGCCCGAAGCCGGTGAAGCCGGCGAGCCAGGAGTCCCCGAGCTTCTCCTGGGTGGCGACCATCTGCTCGATGTAAGGGATCAGCTGGTACATCTGCCCGGTGTACAGGACCCGCTCACCACCCCGCGCGAGGTGCAGTCCCTCAGTCCAACGGATCGCGTTGGCCGCCGGGATCGGCAGGACCGAGCGCCGCAGGCGCAGGTTGTCCGCCAGGATTCCCACGGTGTCAGACGTGGCTAGCGGCATCGCCCGGCCCTCCCTGGATCTGGAAAACTTCGCTGTCGAAGTAGTGGCGCAGCGCCCGCACGTTCTCGGTGATGTGCACCCCCGCCGGGCAGTTCACCTCGCAGAGCTTGCAGAGCAGGCAGGAGAAGACGGTGTCCTGGTGGCGCAACACCTCCTCCTTCATCCCGAGGACCACGTAGGCGAAGATCTCCCGGGGCAGGTGCTCCAGCCCCAGCGGGCACACCGCCGTGCAGATGCCGCAGTTCATGCAGGCCGAGGCGTTGAACGAGTCGTCCAGGCGCACCGAGTCGACGAAGTGCGGGTCCAGCACGGCCATCACGCCCCCCTCCGCTCAACCGCCCGGTAGGGATAGAGGCCGTCGTCGGTGGGCTCGTTGACCTCAGCCACCCAGCCGTACTTGCGCATCCCCATCACCCAGTACATCGCCTCATGGGTGGGAGCGCCGATCGCCGCAGCGATCTCCGGCACGGTTCTGGCCCCGCCCTCCAGCGCCTTCAGGATCTCCCTCCGCCGCAGCGGCTCCTCGCGAATCACCTCACGCAGGTCGCGACCCTCGACGTTCATTCAGGCCACCTCCGCGGCCAGGCTGTCGATCATCGCTTCGACCTCCCGACCGGTGTAGCCGAGCACGCTGATCGCGTGCTGGGGACAGATGGGCACGCAGCCCCCACAGCCCTTGCAGGTGGAGGGGTCGATGGTGGCGACCAGACGGCCCCCACCGAGGTCGAGCTGGCCGATGGCGGCGTAGGGGCAGGTATCGGCACAGGCGCCGCACCAGGTGCACAGCTCGGGGTCGACGGTCGCGACCTGGGGATCGAGCTCGGCCCGCCCCTGCTTGAGCATGGCCGCGCTCCAGGCCACGGCGGCCAGTCCGGAGGTCACGCTCTCGCTGGCGGTCTTGGGGAATTGGCAGGCCCCGCAGATCGCCACCCCGTCCACCACCGTCTCCACCGGCCGCAACTTGGGATGGATCTCGTTGAAAAAGCCGTCCCGGCCGATCGGTAGCTTCAGCCGGGCGACCAGCTCCGAGTTCTGGCGCGGCACCATGCCGGTGACCAGGACCACCAGATCCACCGGCAGACGCAACTCCTCCTGGCTGGTGAGCTGGTCCTGGACGGCGACCTCGAGCTTGCCCCCAGGAGCTCGCGTCACCTCCGGGGGCCGGTCAGCGGGGAACTTGAGGTAGACCGCTCCCTTCTCGCGCGATTCGTCGTAGAGGAGCTCGTACCGACCGTAGGTCCGCATGTCGCGGTAGAGGTGGTACTGGTGGGCCGTGGGGTCCTTCCCCTGCAGCTCGAGGGAGGTGTGCACCGCCGACGTGCAGCAGAAGCGCGAACAGTACTGGTTGGGGCCCGACTCGCCCTGACGGCTGCCCACACAGTAGATGTAGGCGACATCCCGGACCGGGCGCCCCAGATGGGTCAGCGGCCCGGTGGCAGAGTCCACCATCCGCTTGAACTCGGGCAGGGTGACCACACCCTCGATTCCGTACCCGTACTCCCCCTCCGCTGGCTGGTAGGAGTCGACGCCGGTGGCGACGATGATCGACCCCACCTCAAGCCGCCGGGTCATGTTGGAGGCACCCCGGGTGCGGATGTCCACCTCATAGTTGCCAAAGCTGCCCGCCTTGCGGACCAGCTCGGCCGAGGTGAAGATCACAATGTTCTCGCGGCGGCGGGCCTCGCCCAGGAGCTGCTCGATGAGGTCGCGCCCGTCCCGCTCGTGCGGAAACATCGGTCCGAACTCCTTGACCCACCCGCCGACCTCGGCCTCCTTCTCGATCACGACCACGCCCAGCCCGATGTCGGCGAGCCCGATGGCGGCCCGCAACCCAGCCACTCCCGCCCCGATCACCAGCGCCTTGGGCACGGTCTCGACCACAGTTGGGTCGAGCGGCTCCAGCAGTCGCGTGCGGGCGATCCCGGCCTTGACCAGACGGATCGCCTTCTCCGTGGCCGCCTCGTGGTCGTCGGTGTGGGCCCAGGAGTCCTGCTCTCGGATGTTCACCTGGGTGTAGCGGTAGGGGTTGAGCCCCGCCCGCTTGGCCACCCCGCGGAAGGTGAAGGTGTGGAGTTTGGGGGAACATGAGGCCACCACCAGGCCGTCAAGGTCCTGGGCCTTGATGTCGTCAATGATCTCCTGCTGGGTGGCGTCGGAGCAGGTGAACATCGCGGTCCGGGTCACGGTCACGTCCGGGTCCCCGGACACCGCCTCCCGGACCCGTTCGACATCGACGTAGTCGGAGATGTTCCCGCCGCACTGGCAGACGTAGACACCGATCTTGCGCTCGCTCATGCGCCCACCCTCACCGCTTCCACGTGGGCCGCCGCCTGGGCGACCGCCGCCCCGGCGTGCAGGATTGACTCCGGGATGTCCTTGGCACCGGAGGCGGCCCCGGCCACGTAGACCCCCGGAATGCTGGTCTGGCCGGGATTCATGTCCTCGTCGATCTCCTCGACGTAGTAGTAGGCATCGTGCTGCAGGGACCCATCCCCGAACAGACCCTTGGTGTCCAGGTTGGGCTGGACTCCCACCGCCAGCACCACGAGATCGAACTCCGCCTCACGGAGAGCACCCTGATGCTCGATGTCCTCGTAGCGGAGCACCAGGTTGCCGTTCTCCAGTTCGCGGATCTCGGCGATCCGGCCCTTGATGAAGTTGGTGCCCATCGCCGCGGCCTGGACATAGAACTCGTCATAGCCCTTGCCGGCGGTCCTAACGTCGATGGTGAAGACGGTGACGTCGGCCAGCGGCAGCGCCCCCATGATCAACTGGTTCTGCTTGATCGAGTACATGCAGCAGATCCGGGAGCAGAGCGGGTTGCCCACCGTCTGGTCACGCGAACCGGTGCACATCACGTAGGCGATCCGGTCGGGAACTCGGCCGTCGCCGGGCCGGAGCACGGTGTTGAACGGACGGGTGGGCGCCAGCAGCCGGTCCATCTGCATTCCCGTGATGACATTCTTGAAGCGGCCAAAGCCGTACTGGGGCTTGAGGTCGGCGGGAAAGAGCTTGAAGCCGGTGGAGACCACCACCGAGGCCACCGAGGCCACCACCTGCTGGGGTTGCATGTCCAGATGGATGGCGTCGGCCGGACAGGCGGCGACGCATTCCTGGCACTCCGAGCAGACTCCGCAGTCCAGACAGCGCCCGGCGCTGTAGTGAACCTGCGCCTCGCTGAGGGGTGCCTCGATCTCGTGGAAGTCGGATGGCTCCGCAACCAGGGCCTTGCCCGATCCGAGGGGATCCTTGTGGCTGTGGCTCTTCTGGCGACGGAGGACATCGACCGGGTCCACCCGGGGTACTCGGAGCTCGTACTGGTCGGCCGCGAAGGGTTGGCCTTGGAGGTAGCGGTCGATCATGTAGGCGGCCCGTCGCCCCTGCCCGACCGCGGTTGTGATCATCGTGGCCCCGTCCACCACGTCTCCGCAGGCGAAGATGTGCGGCACTCGGGATTGCAGGGTCTGCGGGTCCACCACCAGGGCGCCGTTGCCCCGGCGATCCAAGGTGGGGCTGAAGGCAGCGGTGTCCGGTCCCATCCCGATCGCGACGATCACCACGTCGCAGGCGAGTGTCTGCCGCACGGTTTCGTCGTAGGTGGGGCTGAAGCGTCGCGCTTCGTCAAACACCGCGGTGCAGCGCTTGAGGTCGATCCCCTCCACCCCGTGGGTGCCCAGCACCGCCGCGATCCCCCATCCGTCATGGAGGGTCACCCCCTCCTCCAGCGCTTCATCCACCTCCCAGTCGAAGGCGGGCATCTCCGCTCTGGCTTCGAGGCAGACCTCGTCGACCGCGGTGGCTCCGAGACGGCGGGCGGACCGTGCCGCGTCGATCGCCACGTTGCCTCCCCCCACCACCACGACTCGCTTGCCGGCAAGTTCCGCAGCCTGTCCCAGCTTGCTGGCCTGGAGGAACTGCAGCGAGGGCATGACCCCCGCGAGCTCCTCGCCGGGAACCCCAAGACTCGCCGAGCGCGGGGTGCCGGTAGCCACCAGCACCGCCTCAAAGCCCTCATCGTGGAGCGACTCCAGGTCATCAACCCGGTGCCCCACCTCGATCTCCACCCCGATGGCCTCGACGTTGCCCAGGTCCTGGGCGACCACCTCGCCGGGAAGCCGGTAGCTGGGGATGGTGAGGCCCAATGCTCCTCCGGCGACGGGCGCCGCCTCGAAGACCTTCACGCCGTAGCCGAGCAGGGCCAGCTGCCAGGCCGCGGTGATCCCCGCGGGCCCGGAGCCCACGACCGCAACCCGCTGGCCGCGAGGCTCGGCGGCCTCCACCCCGAGCGGGACCCCGGACTGATAGTGGGTGTCGGCGACGAAGCGCTTGATGAGGCGAATCGGCAACGGCCCCTCGAGGCTGCCCCGAGAGCAGCCGTCCTCACAGGGAGCGAAGCAGGCCCTGCCCAGGCTCCCGACCAGAGGAGTGCTCTCCAGGACCAGGTTGAAGGCCTTCTCGTACTCGCCGCTGCGCGCCAGGGAGACATACCCGTGCGCCTTGATTCCCGCCGGGCAGTCGAAGGTGCAGGGCGAGGTCCCCGGGCGGTCGATCACCGCCTTCTTGGGGACCGCCTGGGGGAACGGTATGTAGGCCGCCCGCCGGGAGACCATGTCGGCGTTGAACTGATCGGGGACGGCCACCGTGCAGGCCAGCTCGCAGAGCTGGCAGCCGGTGCAGGCGGCCTCGTCGACGAAGCGAGGGTTCTGTCGAATCGTGGCCTCGAAATGACCGTCGCCGTCACGCCGGATCCTTTCGACCTCGGCATAGGTCATCACCGTGATGTTGGGGTGGTGGATGGTGGCGGCCATCTTCGGCGTGGAGATGCAACTGGCGCAGTCCAGGGTTGGGAAGACCTTGCTGAGCAGGATCATCTTCCCCCCCACCGACGCCTCCTTCTCCACCACCAGGACCTTGTAGCCCATGTCGCCCAGCTTCAGGGCCGACTCCATGCCGCCGATCCCGCTGCCCACGACCAGTACGTCGTAGTCCATGGCTACTCCTGCCCCACCGGCCCCAGCGGGGCCAGCTCCTCGTCGAACTCGCGCATGTACTTGACAAAGGACTCGGCGCACACCGAGCAGATGGCCGCCATCTTCAGCCGCTCGGGAGCGATCCCTCGCTCCCGCAGGGCGGCCTGAGCGGTGTCGAAGATGCGTGCGGATCGCTCCGCGCAATCGGTCAGGTAGGCGCATTCCTCGCCGTCGGAAGCGATGAAGACACCGTCAATACCACGTTCGAAGGCATGCACGATCCACTCCGGGTCGATGCCGCTGGTGCACGGCAGCGCGATCGTCATCGCTTCCGGGGGATAGTGCATGTGCGAACTCCCGGCCAGGTCGATGCCCGGATCCGAGATGTTGTTGGTCGAGAAGACCAGGATCTTGGGGCGAAAGGCCCGGGCCTTGACCGACTCGACCGCCGCTGTGGCTACGGCCATGGCCGCCTACTTCATCCTCTTGATGTAGCACTTGAAGTAGCCCTGCTCGTCGAGCACCCCGAGGAACTCGTGGCCCATCTTGTTGGCCCAGGCGGGCAGGTCCTTCTTGGTGCCGCTGTCGGTGGAGAGGACCGCCATGACCTCCCCCACCTTGACCTCGACAATCCCCTTCTTGGCGGCCAGGATCGGGCCGGGGCAGGAGGTGCCCCTGGCGTCAACGGTCTTCTGCGCCACCAGAGCGGTGAGCTCGGTTGCGGCCATCATGTCCAACCTCCAGGGCGCCTCTGCGCCCGTGTGCTTATCGGTATCTCGAATGTAGAGGCGACTCCGTATTCGCCTCCAGCGAGGAATCACCCAAGACCCGCAAGGGTTGCCTCGCGGGCGTCTGCCAAGGTCCCACCGGGGGGTGTCGCAAACGCCCCGGGCCGCGCCCAGCATCGCGACGCGCGAGCCCTGGAAGGCGATAAAGTCTGGCCGTGACCGATGAGCCGAGCTTTGTGATCACCCATCTGGTCGAGGGCCTCGCGGAGGGCATGCCCGAGGGGACACGGCGGATCCTGGACACCTACCGGGATCAGGTGGCCGCCAGCAGCTCGGAGCCGGCCGCCGAATGGCACCGGGCCTTTCTCTGCGCCCGCTGGGCCGACCGGGTCGTATCGCTGCCCGAGCACCACCACCTCGCCCAGGAAGCGGCCCGGTCGGCAGAGGCGGTGCGCCTTCTGGGAGAGGCGGTCAGCACCGAGCTGGGGCGGCTGGTGCCCGAGGCCGGATGGCGGGTGTCGGCCGGATTCGCCGCGGAGATCGCCTGGGTGTACGAGGCGATCCGCGTCGCCCAGAAGGTGGCCGCCGCCACCTCCTGGGACGCCGTGCCCTGGGAGAGCTTGCTCCAGGAGCTGCTGCGAGTCCCGGTGGAGGCTGCCCCCGGCGCCTGAGCGCTGGCGCGGCGGCCGTCGCTCCTCGGGTGCACGACCGGCCACCCACGGCCGGGTCACCCCGGCCCGGCGGCTCGAAGGGCCTGTTGGCGGTACCGGGGCCGGGTGTGGTCAGACGTCCTTGCCGGCGCCCTCGCCCAACCGCGCCTGCGCTGCCGCCAGACGGGCTCCCGGCACCCGGAACGGAGAGCTGGACACGTAGTCGAGGCCCAGGCGATCGCAGATGGCGATCGACTGGGCGTCACCCCCGTGCTCTCCGCAGATGCCGACCTCGAGGCCGGGGCGCGTTGCCCGGCCCTCGCTCACCGCCAAGCCCATCAGCCTCCCCACTCCGTCCGGGTCCAGGTGCTCGAAGGGGTTGCCCGGGAGGATGCCTTCGGAGACGTACTGGCCGAGGAATTTGCCCTCGGCATCGTCCCGCGAGACTCCATAGGTCATCTGGGTGAGGTCGTTGGTGCCGAAGGAGAAGAACTGGGCGTGCTCCGCGATCGCCCCGGCGGTCAGGGCCGCCCGGGGCACCTCAATCATCGTGCCGATCTTGGTGTCGAAGCGGACCCCCTGCTCCTTGGCGACCTGCTTCAGGGTGGCCTGGATGGTCGCCCGCGACCGGCGCAGCTCCTCGGCATGGCCCACCAGCGGAACCATGATCTCGGGCACGGCCCGCACCCGGCGCTGGCGCAGGATCGAGGTGGCCTCGGCGATGGCCCGCACCTGCATCTCGATGATCTCGGGGAAGAGAAGCCCGAGACGGCATCCCCGCAGCCCCAGCATCGGGTTTTGCTCGCGCAGGTTCTCCACCGCGGCCAGCATCCTCTCCGCTCGCTGCAGCCGCTTGCCGGTCTTCTTCAGAGCGCGCAGCCTCGTCACCTCCTCCAGAAGGTGGTCATGGCTGGGCAGGAACTCGTGGAGCGGAGGGTCGATCAGCCGGATGATCACCGGCAGCCCCTGCATCGCTTCCAGGATCCCGAGGAAGTCATCGCGCTGGAACGGCAGAAGTTTGTCCAGGGCGCGGCGCCGGGCCTCGGTGTCGGTCGCCAGGA
Organism: Candidatus Dormiibacterota bacterium; assembly: GCA_027306885.1. Lineage (GTDB taxonomy): Bacteria > Chloroflexota > Dormibacteria > Aeolococcales > Bog-877 > JAJYXT01. The sequence goes on along the minus strand of DAHUYV010000047.1, from coordinate 4,662 downwards.
TCATCTCCTGGACGTGAGGCAGCCGGTCCTGTTGCATGAACATGTGCTCGGTCCGGCAGAGACCGATCCCCTCAGCGCCGAAGCCCCGGGCCCGGGCAGCGTCCTCGGGGGTGTCGGCGTTGGCGAAGACCCGAAGCCTCCGCACCTGGTCCGCCATCTTGAGAAGCTTCTCCAGGTCTCCCGAGACTCCCGCCTCCACCGTCTGGACCTCGCCCTGGATCACCCGACCGGTGGTCCCGTCGATGGTGAAGACATCCCCCTCCTTCACGGTCACCCCATCGGCCACGAAGCGCCGCTTGATCAGGTCGACCCGGACTCCCTCACAGCCGGCGACGCAGGGCTTGCCCATCCCGCGAGCCACCACCGCGGCATGCGAGGTGCGGCCGCCTCGGGAGGTCAGCACCCCCTCGGCGGCGATCATTCCGTGGACGTCGTCAGGATTGGTCTCGATCCGCACCAGGATGCACGGCTGGCCCTTCTTGGCCATCGCCTCGGCCCGGTCGGCATCGAACACCGCGGCGCCGGTCGCGGCCCCCGGTGAGGCGGCCAGGCCGGTGGCCAGCACCTTCACCTGGGCCGCCGGGTCGATGGCCCGGTGAAGCAGGTGGTCCACCTGTTCCGGCTCGACTCGGGACAGCGCCTCCTCCCGCTTGATCAGGCCCTCGTCGACCATGTCGACGGCGACCTTCACCGCCGCGGCGGCGGTCCGCTTGCCGGTCCTGGTCTGGAGCATGAAGAGGCGCCCTCGCTCGATGGTGAACTCCATGTCCTGGATGTCGCGGTAGTGCGCCTCGAGCCGCCCGGCGATCTCCACGAACTGGCGGTACACCTCGGGCAGCGCCTCTTCCAGGGTGGCGATCGGCTGGGGCGTGCGGATGCCCGCAACCACGTCCTCCCCCTGGGCGTTCAGCAGGTACTCGCCGAAGATCTTCCGCTCGCCAGTCGCGGGGTCTCGGGTGAACGCGACCCCGGTGCCGGAGTCCTCGCCCATGTTGCCGAAGACCATGGCCTGGACGTTCACAGCGGTGCCCAGGGTGTGGGGGATGTGGTTGTACTCCCGGTAGGCGATGGCCCGCCTCCCGTTCCATGAGGAGAACACCGCCGCGATGGCCCCGCTCAGCTGGTCCCAGGGCTCCTCCGGGAAGGGCTGGCCGGTGTGCTCTTCCACGATCGCCCGGAACCTCTCGGCCAGCCGCTCCAGCGACTCAGGCGCCAGCTCGGCGTCCGACCCCGCCTTGGCGGCCTTCTTGGCCGCCTCCAGCTCGCCGTCGAAGAGCTCGCCCTCCACCCCGAGGACGATCCGCCCGTACATCTGGATGAAGCGTCGGTAGGCGTCGAGGGCGAAGCGCCGATCCCCGGTCTTCCGGGCCAGCCCCTCCAGGGTCTTGTGGTTGAGCCCGAGGTTGAGGACGGTGTCCATCATCCCCGGCATCGAGAATGCGGCGCCCGAGCGGACCGAGACGAGGAGGGGGTCGTGCTCATCGCCGAACCGGCGTCCGGCTCTCGACTCCAACCCCTCCAGGTGGCTGCGGACCTCGTCCAGCATCCCCTGAGGGAAGTGGCCCTGATCGAGGTAGGCGAGGCAGGCCTCGGTGGTGATGGTGAACCCCGGGGGCACCGGGAGACCGGCCCGGGTCATCTCCGCCACCCCGGCGCCCTTGCCACCCAGGAGCGCGCGCATTTCGGCGCTGCCCTCCTCGAAGTCGTAAACAAACTTGCGAGCCTTGGGCGAAGTCGCCCGGGAACGGGTCTTCGCCGCGGTCTGTGCCATCCTCGCCTGCCTCCGTACCCCTCTTGAAATCGCTTCTGAGTGTAGAGGCCAGCCACAGGGGCCGCTCCCGTCGTGAAGATAAGATCCGCTCACGGTTGGAGTCGCGACGGTCGGGGAAGGCTAGGGCAAATGGGTATGCGGATGGGAGCTGGACCGCACCGGTTGCTGCGCTCGTACGAGCGCGACCGGCCGCCGGGCCGGATCCAGCGCAGCACCCTGATCCGGGTTGTGAAGCTCTTCCGACCCTACCGTTGGAAGGTCAGCGGGGTGCTGGCGATCCTGGTGGTGGTGGCGGCCCTCGGGATCGTCAACCCGGTGATGCTGAAGCTGATCATCGACGACGCCATCCTCAAGCGCAACGTCCACCTGCTGGTGATCTTCGTCGGAGTGATGGTGATCACCCCGGTGATCACCACCGGGCTGGGGGTGTGGCAGACCTACCTCAACGCCGTGGTCGGCCAGCGCATGATGCAGGACCTGAGGGTGGCCCTGTACTCCCACCTGCAGAGCCTGCCGCTCCGGTTCTTCACCGCCACCCGAACCGGGGAGATCCAGTCCCGCCTCACCAATGACGTCGGGGGGGTCGACTCGGCGATCACCAACACCGCCACCAGCATCGTCTCCAACCTCACCCGGGCGGCGGCCACCCTCACGGGCATGGCCGTCCTCAGCTGGCAGCTGACCCTGATCTCGGTGGCGATGATGCCCGTCTTCCTTCTGGTGACGACCCGGGTGGGCCAGGTCCGGCGCCGGGTCAGCTCCGACACCCAGGCAACGCTCGCCGACCTCTCGTCGATCGCCGAGGAAACGCTCTCGGTGAGCGGGATCTTGCTCAGCAAGGTCTACGGGCGCGAGAAGGTCACCCACCGCCGCTACGTCGAGGAGACCGGACGGCTCACCGATCTCATGATCCGCCAGCAGATGGTGGGGCGGTGGTTCTTCGGCTTCATCTCCACCTTCTTCTCCATCCTCCCTGCCCTGGTCTACCTGGCGGCCGGCCTGTTCCTCGGGGCGGGACGGGCTGGCGGAGCCTCGGTGGGGACGTTGGTGGCATTCACCACCTTCCAGTCCCAGCTCTTCTTCCCCGTCGGGCAATTGCTCAACATCCAGGTGGAGCTCCAGGGAGCACTGGCCCTGTTTGAGCGGATCTTCCAGTACCTCGATGAGAAGGTGGAGATCCAGGACCGGGAGGGAGCCATCTCGATTCCAGCCGCAGCGGTCCGAGGCGAGATCGCCTTCCAGGAAGTCACGTTCCGGTATGAGCCGGACACCCCAGCCCCCGCGGTCGACTCGATCAGCTTCAAGGCCGACCCGGGCCAGCTGATCGCCCTGGTCGGCCACAGCGGCGCCGGCAAGAGCACCCTCACCTACCTGGCGGCGCGGCTGTACGACGTGGACTGGGGCCGGGTGACGCTTGACGGCCACGACCTGCGGGACCTGACCCAGGAGACGCTGCGGGAGGCGGTCGCGGTGGTGACCCAGGAGACCTTCCTCTTCCATGGCACGATCCGCGAGAACCTGCTGGTGGGCAAGGCGGACGCCACCGATGATCAGCTGATGGCGGCGGCCAAGGCGGCCTCCATCCACGAACGCATCGCCGAGCTGCCCGACGGCTACGACACCCTGACCGGCGAGCGCGGGTACCGCCTGAGTGGCGGAGAGAAGCAGCGGGTTGCTCTGGCCCGGGCGATCTTGAAGAACCCCAAGGTCCTGATACTCGATGAGGCCACCAGCGCCCTCGACACCCACAGCGAGAGGGCGATCCAGGGGGCGCTGGAGCAGCTGATGGCGGGGCGGACGACAATCGCCATCGCCCACCGGCTCTCCACCATCCTCGCCGCTGATCAGATCCTGGTTCTGGACCACGGACGGATCGTCGAGCAGGGCAGCCACGCCGAGCTTCTGGCGCGGGAGGGGGCGTACGCCGGTCTCTACTTCGAGCAGTTCGCCAAGAGCGGCCTGGAGCGCGTCGGCTGAGGACGGCGCCCACCCCAGGTCCCCCGCCTCACCCCTAAGATTCGCCGGTGCGGATCGTCACCTGGAACGTCAACTCTCTGATGGCTCGCCTGCCCCGGGTCGTGTCCTGGCTCAGGCTTCATGAGCCCGACGTTCTGCTCCTCCAGGAGACCAAGTGCGCGGACGCCAGCTTTCCGGCCAGCGAGTTCTCCGCCCTCGGGTACCGGTCCGCTCACCACGGAGAGGGACGGTGGAACGGGGTGGCCGTGCTCTCGAGGGTCGGGCTGGAGGGGATCACCCCGGGGCTGGCGATTCCCTCCCCGGACGGACGGCTTGAGGGGCGGTACCTCGCCGCCGATTGCGGAGGTCTCCGGGTCGCCAGCGTCTACGTCCCCAACGGTCGCGAACTGGGCCACCCCTACTTCGCGTACAAGCTGGCATTCCTCGAGGAGCTGCGCCGGCTGGTGACTGCCCACCTCGCCGCCGGCGGCCGGCCAATGGTGTTGGGCGGCGACTTCAACATCGCTCCCACCGACGCGGACGTCTTCGACCCTGCCGCCTTCGTCGGCCTGACCCACGTGAGCCCCGAGGAGCGCTCCGCCCTGGCCGCTCTGCTGGGGGCGGGCCTGCAGGATCTGGCGACCCTGCCGGGACAGGAGCCTGCCTTCACCTACTGGGACTATCGCCAGGGCTTCTTCCGTCGCGGGCTGGGGATGCGCATCGACCTGCTGTTGGGTTCAGCGGAGCTGGCGCCGCTGGTGCGGGTCGTGACGGTGGACCGAGGGGAGCGTGGCGGAGAGCGGCCCAGTGACCATGCCCCGCTGGAGGTGGACGTGGAGTTCGGCCCGACCTAGTTGGGTTGAGGTCGAGTTCGAGAACGATCGCACGAGGACCACCCGGGAGACCGCAGGCATCGTCACCACCTGGACCGCCTC
>DAHUYV010000021.1 GCA_027306885.1 Candidatus Dormiibacterota bacterium | reverse complement strand
CGGGCGGGGGGCGCTCGGTGCCTCGAGGGTGGGGGAGGGGGGAGGTGGAGATTCGACGGCCCTCGAGTTGGCAGCACCGGCACCGGCAGGACGCAGTGAGATCCCTTTGGTGACGAGGTCCTGGGTCCAAAGCCGACGGCCTCGGCCCTCCCGAACTCCCTTTCCGCCAACTTCCCGGTCTACGTCACGGGCGACCAACCCGAACTCAACTCCTGCTTTGTGGATTTGGCAGCTGGAGATGGGAACAGCCGGTCGGTGAGCCGGGTGGCCGCGACTCCCCTCGACCGTCGCTATCGCCGCTCGGCGAGAGCTTTCCGAATCCACCGGCACCGCTTTCGCTCGCGGATGCGGGCGGCTTCTGACACCAGGTGTGCGGTGTGCCGTCTGCGCAATCGCCGGGCCCTGATTGACGCCGCGCCCTCCTCCCGGACAGCCGGCCTGGTGGAGCACCCACGGTGCCAACAAGATTCCCCGGGATACCCGCCTGAGGCAGCTCAGGTGTTCAGAGTCGGCCCAGAGCGCGCAGAATCCACCGGGTGGATGCCGAGTCGGGGGACAGCCGGGTCCGAGCGGCCGCTTTCGCCCACCTTCACCAGCTCACTCTTCGGTTCGGAGAGTTGCTGCCGGCGCTCCACCTCAGGGCGGGATTCATCTTCGAGGGCACCCGGGTCCCCTTGATGGGGCCCCAGGGGATCTTCAAGCCGGCTCTCCTTGACCTGCCGCTGAGCATCACGACAGCGCCCCTGGTAGTGGGAAAGGCCAGGCGCTATCAGGATGAGTTCGGTGGCGACAGTCTGCTCCGATATCGGTACCGCGGGGAGGACCCCGGCCACCGCGACAACCGGGGGCTGCGGGAGGTCATGCAGCGCCGCTTGCCGCTGGTTTACCTCCACGGGGTCCAACCCGGACAGTATCTGCCCGCCTGGCCGGCGTTCATCGTGGGGGATGATCCCCGGCGCCTCACCTTCACGGTCGCGGTCGACGATCTCCTGGCCGATGACGCGGTGCCGGGGTCTGAGCTGACCGAGTTGGCCCGGCGGACCTACGCGACTCGAATGACCCTCCAACGCCTCCACCAGGTGGAGTTCCGCCGCCGCGTCCTTCGCGCCTACCGGGATTCGTGCGCGATGTGCCGCCTGCATCACCCGGAGCTTTTGGACGCCGCCCACATTCTCCCGGACCGGCACCCTGAGGGAGAACCCATCACCCCCAACGCCCTCGCCCTCTGCAAACTGCACCACGCCGCCTTCGATCGCAACATCTTGGGAGTCCGCCCCGATTCGGTGATCGAGCTGCGCCAAGATCTCCTGGAGGAGGTCGACGGGCCGATGTTGCGCCACGGGCTGCAGGACCTCCACGGGCGTCCGCTGATGGTGGTGCCCAGGTCTGAGGCTGACCGGCCCCGGGCCCAGTTCCTGAGCGAGCGCTACCAGCTCTTCCGCGAGGCAAGCTGATCCGCGTGAGTCGCCCCGGGCCGCCTGGGGCGGGGGACCGACAGCCTCGGGGGCAGATCGCGGACGGGAGTCCAGGCGTGCAGATCAGCCCTCGGCGGTCACCGCGCGGAGCTCATCCGCAGACTCGCTGATGACCGCTGACAGCGGCCGGCCGTCCGAGCCGTCGCTCCAGCGCTCGAAGGCCACGCGGAAAACGGCCACCCCCCATGACCAGGGGTAGGGGGTTTCGCTGGGTTGCTGGCCGAGATGGCCCGCCGGAACGGGGTGGCGGGATACCCGCTCGATGGCACCCAGCGCTGGCCGGCGGTGCATGCGCTGGACGCGGCCTGCCTTTTCCGCATGTGCCCGGAGCGGGCATCCGCAGCAACGTCGTGGCCATCGGCCGCCGGCTCGGAGTGCCGGTCGAAGCCGTGGCCCCCGAAGCGTTCGGGCCGCTGGGGCCAATCTTCGCCATCGACCAGCCCGCCTCCAGCGCCTACACCCAGGAGACCCTGGGCTGGAAGCCGACGCACCCCTCCGGTCGAGGGGGGGCGATCACTTCCTGTGGTCGTCTCCCTGAGCCAGCGCCAAATGCATCAGGGCGTCTCCGCGGCAGTTCCGCACCACCTCCAGGACCGAGAAGCATGTACCGCCGGCGAGCAGCACCTCCGCCTGTTCCAGGTTGTTGGGCATGCCCCAGATGGCGTGGGCCCCAAGGGAGGCGTCGATGGCCCAGAGGGTCCGGCGGCGATATGGTTGGGCGGGAGCCCAGGCGGTTGCTACCCGCGGGTCGGCCGAGGTGCTGATCAGGTGATCCGCCTCGAACTGCTCCCCCTTCCCGTGCAGCCACCGGGGAGAAGACGAGCGGTAGAGCCGGAGGGACACCGGAAGGCTGCTGAGTTCCAGGGCCGCCCTCATCTGTTCCACCCACACCATGACGTGCCGGGGTCCGTGACCGTCAACCATCGCCTGGTTCATCTCGTGGTAGTGGGCGCCGGTGTACCGCAGCACGGTTCGTCGGAGAGCGGATGGCAACTCGGGCATCGGCCCCGCCACCTCCTGGATCCACCGCCAGGCCTCCATCCGATGCGGGGCAAGATCCAGGCGCCGGCAGCCGTCGCTCAGAGGGAAGTGCTGGATCCTGGCCCCCCGCCTCCAGGGCAGGGAGCGAAAAACGAGCTCAGAGCGGTCTTCTAAATCGCCACGGGCCACCCGGTCAGGCTCCTGCACTGGAGCAGTTCCCCACGCCAGCCGTACCGCGTCTGCGAACGCTGAGCTGCCCTGAGGGGCGGGCTGCAGTCGCCTTGATGATCGGCGCGTCGGGTCGGACCTTGGGGCCATGCGACTCCGCGCAGCCTGAACAAACTCCGCGAACGAGGCTGCCCGCACTTCCGCGCCCGCTCTAGGCGAGGCCCCTTGACGAGCCGGTCCTCGGTCCCGGGGCTCACCCTGGGTTGCTTCCCGGGACCGGGCAATTGTCTACCACCCGGGATACCGGTCCCGGCCCCATTCCCCATCCTGCGGTGTTGCTCCCCAGACAGCCGCGAGGTCGAGGGCCACCTGCTCGACTAGGGATCGCTCCTCCAGCCCGTCGAGCCACTCCTCCGGCAGCGACTCAACTCCGAGGGCGGCTCCCAACAGATTGCCAACCATGGATCCGGTGCTGTCGCTGTCGCCGGTGTGATTCACCGCCAGGAGCACGGCGCGACGTAAGTCGGCGGCCACCAGGGCACAGTACAAAGTGATCGCGAGCGCTTCCTCGGCCACCCAACCGCCGCCCAGTGTCTCCACCAGCTCAGGGGTGGGCTCCTCTCCCGAGGCCGCCAGGTTCACGGCGGCCTCGACCGCATGGAGCGTCTCCTCATGGCCGCGCCTCGCGCGCAGCAGCTCAACCGCCCGGTCGATGGAGGAGGGGAGGGTTTCGCCGTGGGCAACTCCGGCCACCACCGCGGCGAACGCTCCGGCGGCCAGGTAGCCCGAGGGGTGGCCATGGGTGAGAGCCGCAGCCTCGCAGGCGAGGTCGAACGGGTCGTCGGCCACCAGGCCGATGGGCGCCACCCGCATCACCCCGCCGCAGCCCTTGCTGTGGTTGAGGGGGATGAGAGTCGATCCCAGCCGTCCCGACTCGAGTGCCGACAAACAGGTGGATCCCGGCGCTCGCCGGTGCCGGAGGGCCGGCTCCTCAACCAGCCACCCGCTGGGACCCTGGGGAAAGTCCCGATCCCAGGGGACCCGGGAACCCTGGGTGTCCAGCCAGCGCTGGTAGGCGTGCCAGATCACGAGGGGCGTATCGGTGCCCTTCCCGGCCCTGCGCCTGACCGCGGCCCGGATCAGCCCCTCGGCGGTGAAGAGGGTCATCTGCGTGTCGTCCGTGAATGTCCCGGGTGGCCACCCCTCGGAGACGTAGCCCGTGACCCCCTGGGGCCCGTGCCGATCTCGAATCGCCGCAAGGCCCCGGAATTCGATCGGCGCCCCCAGCGCATCCCCGATCGCCCCGCCCAGCAGGCAGCCCAGGATCCGACCGGTTCGCTCTGGAGCGGCGCTCACGTCCCGGCGGAGCTCCGAAGGGGTGGGCGGGCGGTTGGGAGGGGTGATGCACCCTCGGCACCGGTGAAACCGTCGGCGACCAGCGAGGGACGGGCCAGGTCCAGGAGGGAGTCGGCCAGCCTCCGCAACTCGGCAGCGTATTCGAGCTCCTCGACCCAGGCGGCGGGGAAGGCGTCCTCTCCGTGCAGCGCCCCGACCAGGGCCCCGGTCATGGCGGCGACGGTGTCCGCGTCGTAGCCGCCGGAAACCGCGGTCAGGATCGCCTGCCGCGGGTCATCCCAGTGGCGGAGGAAGCACCACAG